>JASHVY010000428.1 GCA_030044345.1 Acetobacteraceae bacterium
CGCCCGGGCGCAACTCCCGCGCCCGGTGTGAGAGAAAGAGGCGCCAGTCAGCGGCGGAGCGGTCAGCGAAGCGCTGGCGTATCTCCGGCGGTGTCAGCCGCGTCCAGACATGGCCGGCGCAGGCGACCGGAGAGCCGCTCATCCAGTGCACCGCGAAAGCGCTCCAACCGAGCATGATCGAGGAGGGAGGGAAGATTTGCTCGTAGAAGGAGCGGCCGATCACCGCGGGGAACAGAAGCGCGTCCGACCGGAGATAGCTTTCCTCGCTATCCCGCAAAAGCGTGAAGAGAGACCTGAAGTCATTCTCCGGCTGGTCGGTGTGAACGATCGAAATGGGAACTTCGGGACCGATCCTCGCCCGGATTTCCCGAACAGCGGAGCCGATCGGCGCCATGGAATTGCGCCCCTGCGCACATCCGAAATCGGCGATGACGAGCGGCCGTTCGCGCAGCTTCATGGACTCGAATGCGTGCGCGATCAAAGACAGACCGAAGGCGCCGCCATTGGCCTGGACGCGCGCATGCCGGTTATAGAAGCCGCCGCCCAGCATGGGAGCGGGTCGCGATTGCGGTGCTGCATCGAAATTCGACGCCATTTCTTTCCTCTTCGCAACCAGCCTTGCAGGCCCGTAAGCAGCCGCCACCGTCATGTTGCCGCCTGGGGCGGATCACGCCCCTGGATCGCTTCGCGAGGACCCGATTCCGGCCAGGCGCAATCCGCCCCAGAAGGTGTTATGAACCTTCCACCAAGCCCCGTGCGGTAAACAAAAAGCGATAAGCAAAATGTGGTAAGCAAAGAAGGGAGGCTGTTCTTTCTTGAAAGAAAGAACCAAAGAACCTTTATCCTTTCATTCGTAGTGCCTGGTCCGGAAAACAGAGAAAAGTCTTTTTGCTTCTTTTTCTTCAGAAAAAGAAGTCTCCTTCTTTCTGGTATTTCATCGAAGTGTATAATGTCCTCCAAGTGTCTGAATCGTGCCGGCAGGCTTCAGTCTATCCGCGCCAATACCCGTTGCAAGGTCGCAAAGAAACGTTGCCATCCGCCCTTGGCGCCTTGGTAGGCCTGTTGCTGATCCGGCCGGAAGCCCGATTGCTCCATGCGCAGGTGGGTCCCCGTGCGCGTAGGGGTGAGAGTCCAAGTGACGACACTCTTAAGACCATAGGCCGCCCACGTGTAGGACAGCGTTTTGTTCGGCTCGACTATCTGGACCTGACAGTCGACAACGATGTTCACGTCAGGTTTGGGGGTCCTGCGAAGATTGAAGCAGTGACCCACGATTGGCTCGAAATCGTTTTTCATGAGCCACTCCTCGATCAGGTGTGGTTGAGTGAGCGCGCGCCAGATCTTTTCCGGCGGAAATGGGAACTCGCGTTCGACGACGACGGATCGCGTTTCGGTCGATGGTTCGTTCATTGATCCATCACGCTTTCAGCGCCGCCGTGCAGACATCGGCGCTCGCCGGGTCGCCACACTGTCGGCGGTGTGCCCTACCAGCGAGCCAACTGAGTGATTTGAATGAGGTTGCCGCAGGTATCGTTCAGCTTGGCGATGGTCGAGCCGGGCACCTCGGTTGGCGGCATGGTGAATTCGCCGCCCCGCGCCTTGATACGCTCGTAGTCGCCCTTGACGTCGCCGGTGAAGAACATGGCCGCAGGCTGGCCCTGCTGGAAGATCGCTTCCTGGTAAGTCTTCGCCGCCGGATTGGTGTTGAGCGCGAGCTGTAGCTCGGTTCCGTCCGGCTCTTCGGGCGACGCCACGGTCAGCCAACGAAACGGCCCGTTGCTGAAATCAGCCTTCTTGGTAAAGCCCAGCACTTCGGTGTAGAAGCGGAGGGCCTTTTCCTGATCGTCAACATACACACTGGTCAACTTGATCTTCATCGGTCTTCCCTTTGGTTTGTTCCATTTACGCGTGTGTTGCGTTATTCACTGACGGTTATTGGTCCATCCTTTTCAGCAGATCTTCGAGGTCGTCGAACCGGCGTTGCCAGAAGCCGGCCATCTGGCTTGTCCAATCGATCAGCGGGGCCAAGGCGCCGAGCTGCGCGCTATAGTGCGTCTGGCGGCCCTCGTGGCGGTCGCGCACCAGCCCGGCCTGCTTCAGGACCCCGAGATGCTTTGACACGGCTGGTTGCGAGATCCCGGCCCGAGCCGTCAGGGCCCCGACCGTCTGCTCTCCTTCGCGGCACAATCGTTCGAAGAGAGCCCGCCGCGTTGGATCGGCGAGCGTTCTGAAGAGCGCATCGTGGGCTTCGGGCATTGGAAATCGATAACTCTTTGGTTATTGATAAACGTATAACCGCAGAGATATATGTGAGTCAAATGGCCCCATGGAGCGGCACAATAATCTTCGTCCAACGAGACTCGCTCCCACAGGAGCGGCGTTTTCTCTCGTTGGTTCCAACGGCGATGTGACCCGCTTCATAGGGCGCCCGGGTAGGATGTGGTGGAATCTCCGCGTTGCCCCCTGGGCGTCGCCGACACCAAGCAACCTCAGCTCCGGGCCGATCCCCAGGGCAGCACGGCCCGCTCCGAAAGGGGCGGGCCTTCTGTATTAGAGCGTGATGACCGGAGGTGGAATCACCATAGGTTTGAATCAAGCGGGAAAACAAATGGCGAGAGCGAGATACGTAAGTGGGAGCGAGTGCATCCCGCTCTCGTGGTGCGCAAGTTATTGCATGCCGGAGCCGGCCAGCACCTTGCCGTCAGGCTGGATGCCCTTGCCCGCGGGCGAGACGACGTACCACGAGCCGCCGAAGTAATGGATGCCCTCACCGGCCGTCGACCCTGAAGACGTGTCGCCGATGAAATAATAGAGGGGATGGCCGTCGTAGATGACTTGCTGGGCGTTGCCGTCCGCGATAGTCCCAAGAGCGCTCGCCTGCACGCCGTTCCCTGCCGTCGGGGCTCCCACGGTCAGAACCGGCGGCCAAGGCTTGGTGCAGGCGTCGCTGCACATGCTCATGCCCTGCATGTCGGCGGTGAACAGATACACGGTGCGACCTGACGAGTCGGTCAGATAGGTTCCGAATGGCGCCTTGCTGGCTGTGGTGATTTGGACCGGCGCCGACCATGCAGCCGCGGTGAAGGCGAGTGAGGCAAGAGCGGAAAGACTTAAAGCCCACGCGATCTGGCGACATCTCATGGCCATCCTCCTCGTTGATCGCCCCTTGACTACCCTGGGGGCGACCTCGGGGTCGAGCAATTGGGTGCGTCGCTGATTTATCGCGACTCCCACCTCTTTGGCGCCTTGCGAGTGCGGCACGGTCCGCACCGAAAGAGGCGAGCCCTTCTTCTCCCTCGGTTCCGGCGCTGATGTGTCCTACCGGCAACGTTACACTTGGCATAGCGAGCGACTAGAGGTAGCCACACTGGCGGCATGAGGCACACGCGGGACTATGTAGCAACCACGCCTAAAATAGTTTTTATCAGCGATTATCGTTGATCTTATCTATCACGCTTCCTGAGGGAGGAGCCTACGGTAGATTATGTCCTATCCGGCCTGGTGAAGCGCCGTAGCGAACTGGCCGGAGAGATCGAACAAACGCACGAACGGCTCCGACGGCTTGTGGCGGACCTCGAACATCTGGACTCGACCATCCTTCAGTTTGAT
>JASHVY010000429.1 GCA_030044345.1 Acetobacteraceae bacterium
ACGGTCCGGGGGCGGGCGCCGGGGGACAGTCGGTCGTGAATGCCTGGTTTTATCCGGTTGGATTGCTGGCGGGCCTTGTCCTGGGAGTCGTCAACGGGCTGCTCATCAACGGTCTACGTGTCAATTCCTTCGTCGCAACCTTGTCGACACAATTCGCCTTCCGAGGCATTGCCTGGAAAATGGTGGGGTCTGACGACAAGCCATTCGTCCCGAAGAGCGCTGCCCTGCTTTTGGGGCGGATATATATTTTTGGAATCGGTCTGCCGGTATACCTTGTGGCCGTCGTCGCCATTGTCGGAGCGCTGGTCCTGAACCGTAGGCCAGTGGGCCGATATCTATGCGCCATCGGCGGCTCACAACGTTCGGCCGTAGAGTCGGGCCTGCCGATTGGTCGCATAAGGCTGGTGGCCTTTGGCGTGTCCGGCCTATGCGCTGCCATAGCCGGGCTGATCATCACCGCGCAAGTCGGCACGCTACAAGCCAGCACCGGGGTCGGGTTCGAGTTTATCGTGATAACGGCGGTTGTCGTGGGTGGGACGAGCTTGATGGGCGGCCGCGGTTCAATTGTCGGCAGTATTTTGGGGGCGATCCTGCTGGTCGTCATCAATAATGGGCTCAACCTGATCAATGCTTCGGTTTACGTCTATGGCGTGGTGGAGGGCAGCATTCTGCTCGTTGCGTTGGGAGTAGATGCTGTCGTGCAGAGACGTCTGGCAGAGTGACGATCACCTTAATGCCCGGCAACCGATGTATTTCCTGTACATCATGTCAATGAAAGGGGATGAAAGAGGAGGTTTGGGATCGTATCCTGAGACTTCGTATCGGACGGCACTGGAGACAGTGAATCCAAACAACGACAATAGAGGACGGTACCAAGATGAAAACCAAACACTTCCACCAACTGGTGGCGGGCTTTTTCGCTCTAGGGGTCCTTGCACTTGCCGGGGTTCCGACCCCGGCGCGCGCTGCCGATGCGCCCAGTGCAGGACTGCCGGTAAACGCCGGTTCAGGACTCCGGTTTTGCATTTCGCTAGACAAGATGGACGCCTCCCGGGATGGCGAGCTGAAATACTGGAATAAGGCAGCGAAGGAATATGGAGTCAAACTGCTCATACAGGTTGCCGGCGAGGATGCTCAGCGCCAATCCTCTCAGGTCGATACATGCATTGCGCAGAGGGTGAACGGCATCCTTTCCATCCCGTGGGATGACCAGGCCGTTCTGCAGGACATCGCGCGCGCTCACGCAGCTGGTATTCCCTTTATAACCATGGACCAGCCGCCGGCTGACACCAGCACTGTCGACCTTCACGTCGGAGCGAATCCTTATCAAGACGGCATGCGTGCTGGTCAGTATCTGGCCAAACTGGTCGGCAACAAGCCGACCAAGGTTCTTGACCTTCAGGGTGACCTGAGCGCTGCCAACGGGATTAATCGCGATCGGGGCTTCAAGGCAGGCATTAAAGGCCACCCCAATATCGTGATCGTCTCTCAGGTACTTACCCTCTGGCATCCCGAGCCAGCGCTGACCGGCACGGAGAATGCGCTGCAGGCACATCCGGATCTCGGCGCTATCTTTGCTGCTACTGATGGCTTCCTACCGCCGATTTGGGCGGCTGAGCAGAAAGTCAACCGGTATGTCAAGGACGGGCAGCCCGGCCACATCATCATAATGACTGTTGATGGGGACCCTCAAGGTTGTGCGGCGATCAGGGATAGTCGGGCGGATGTTGGCTATGCTCAGGCCTTCCAGGCGATGGCCTACACAACCATGCAGGCGATGATTAATCTCGTGAAGTACCACAAGAAGCCGGCACAGCACGTCCTCTGGATCCCGTCAGTCGAATATACACCCGCCAACTTCGCCGAGACGAGCCCCCGAGTTTGGGGTTGCCAGAAGTGACAAAGACACCAGAGCTTAAGCGTCAACTTGATCGTCAAGCAAGCAAGAGACCTTCAAGCTCTTTTGAGAATTCGGTTGGTTCAAACCCGGTACGCGTAAGCGTACCGGGTCTTGGACTACTGGTAAATCTCGCACGTGCGCTTCCGATGTTGCCCATGATTATCATTTTTGGGGTCGTGCTTTCGTTCACCGTTAATGGCTTCATGTCATTGTTCAGTATCCAGAATATCTTGCGACAAATTTCCGTCATTCTGATTGCAGCCACGGGCGAAACTTTGGTGATATTGTTCGCCGGTATCGATTTGTCCATCGGTGCTGTCATTGGCCTCGGATCGGTGAGTGGTGCCTATGTGATGCATGCCACGGGCTCGCCCTTGCTGGGTGCGGTCACTTGCCTTGCGGTTGGTGCGGTGGTTGGCTCAATCAACAGCGTGGGTATCGCCCTCGTCGGAATACAACCTTTCATCATGACGCTTGCCACGCTGTTGGTAGCGCAGGCGTCTGCGTTTCTGGTAACGGGAGGTGGCTCTATCGGTGGGCAGCCGAAGATCATTCTGGCAGGCGGACTGCTAAACATAGTCGGGCTACCACTGGCATTTATCTTGGGGATTTCCGTTGCCGTGGCAGGCGCGTTCGTCCTGGGCTATACCGCATTTGGCCAGAAGATCTACATGGCTGGCTCGAATCCCCGTGCTGCAGCGTTCTCCGGCGTCGACATCAAACGTTTGACGTTTCTTATTTATCTGATCTGCGGAACATTGGGAGGGGTTGCGTCATTCGTGTTTATAATGCGGCTTGGTGTCGGCGCGCCGGACGCCGGGATTCCATTGCTTCTGCCGATTATTGGCGCAGTCTTGCTTGGTGGAAACGCGATGACCGGCGGTGAAGGCGGGATGCTCCGGACCATTACCGGCGCCCTGCTGATCGCCATGATCATGCAGAGCATGCAGATTGCCGGGGCTCAGTTCTGGGACCAGTTGATCGTCGTGGGAATCCTTGTCGTCCTAGGTACGGCATTGGGAGGTTGGCTGGGTCGGCGCCGTACCAGCGAGTCGAGAGGTCGGATCGACGCGCCCCCGGGACAAAAAGGATCGGGACTGTCGAAGGCGGGAGCACCTGAACGTTGAGCGGTCCAATGAATATCGGCGGCGTTCCGCCGCGTCGGATCAGATCCGACCACGACACGCGAGGATGCTTTCGACCGGCTTGGCGGGGATTTCTGCGGATTGTCTATGCCCAGTCATGGCCGGCCACGCGGGAGTTGGCGGGGGTCCATGATTGATGGTCTCGGTAACGATATGGCCGTAAAACGCGTCCCCCACAACGCAGCCAAGTGAGGTGTTGGAGTGATGGAACGCGATCCCCAGAGTCAGCCTATGCCGACCATCGTTGGGGCTTGCCCGGTGTCTGGTTGCTGCTCTTGATGGCTATTCGAGAAGCGATCTCCTGGTAGCGCCGGAGTGAGTTCGAGAGGTGCCGGCGTGCGGCCTTGCGCGCGGCCGGGGGATTCTCATCGCGGATGGCCTCGAAGAGAGCTATATGCTCTGTCTGAATGCGGCGCAGATATTGCTCGCGCTGCGTGGCGCTCTCGCTGGTCACGTTGACGATCTGTCGAGGAATGATGAAACGTCCTAAAAACTCGAGGAATTGTGGAAAGTACCGGTTCTGGGCAGCACGGAAGATCTCGAGATGAAACTTGAAATCGGCATCAACCGCATTACCGCCGCTCTCAATCTCCTCGTCGATCGCCTTGAGCGCGCTCTTGATTTGGGCCAGATCTGAAGCGGTCCTTCGCTGTGCGGCAAGACTGGAAGCCTCGATCTCCAGGCTCATGCGAAGTTCGATGATCTGCACCACATCCGTGCCCGACTTCAATTCGCTCGGGTCGATTCGGAATGGCTGCTGTCCCAGGTCGGCAGCGACGAACGCCCCCAATCCCTGACGGGTGATGACGAGTCCATCCGCTCGCAATGCGGCGACTGCCTCGCGTACGACGGACCGGCTGACCCCGGCTGCGAGCGACAATTCCTGTTCTGTCGGCAGCTGCGAACCGGGCGCCAGGCGTCCCGTTCGAATCTCGTCCGAAAGCTTCTGCGCCAGCTCCTGCGTCCGATTGAGGAAGGGGCCGAGCGTAAGGGGGACTCGTTTGACTTCTTTCAAGATCTCGCGCCGTTGGTTGGAGAACCCATTCACTTCTACTGCCTTGCTTCGCCCGCTCGCAAGCCCGAGGCGATGACTTTGTCGCGCAAATGGGCCCTGACGTCCGCCGGGACTCGATCCCGCGAGTTCTGTCCGTCGGGCCATCGACGCTGCCTGCTCATCAGCCCAAGATTCCGAAGATGGAAGGTAGAACCAGCAGACTGTAGGAAGTTACCCTTCGATACATGTCCTTTGCAAGTGCTGAATAGTGCGGGACCGATACGAGAACGGTCCATTTGCCCGAAAGCTGCCTTCCCACTTTCCATCGATATTCATTTGGGTAGGAGAGCGATAGGAACCCGCCTATGGACACTCTGATCAAGCTCTGACGGCCGTGATTGTAGAACGTTGGATAGTCTCTCCGTCTGCGCCAGCGGGGACAAAGAGTGGTGCGACAGGTGATCTTCCCAATGGCGGAGATCAAGGGCGTGACGCCGTGGCGAGAGCTGTGCGCCCTGATCGAGCCGATCTGTCCGAAGCCGGGAAAGGGACAGAGGCCGGTGGGACAGGAACGGATGAAGCGCATCTATCTCTTGCGGCGGTGGTTGGGGCCGTTGGGCCCTGGAGCAGAAGGAGGGCATGGATGCGGTCATGGGGCAGGGCCGGTCTCGAGCATCGGGGGGAGGGCACGGTATGCAACACGATGCGGCAATGAATGTGTCGCCAAAACTTGGCAGCATGTGCGTGGTGGATCGGCGTGGCAAAAGCGTCGACGAGATGAAGGCCGCGAGCGAACTCAAAATGCTCGCCGCATTGTTCTGGAAGTTCTGGAAGCAGAATCTTTGTCGGGGTGGCTGCATGCCGGGATTATCGTGGCCTGGTTCCCGGCGGTCCTGATGGAGACGAGGCACGTCAAGGCAGCGCTGAAGGCGATGACGGGAAAGACAGACCGAAACGACGTCTATGGCGCGGCGCGGCTGATACGCGCGGGATGGTTCCGTCCGGTGCACGCCAAAACGCCACCGGAGGGGTGTGCTCGGAAGAAAGCTTGATGGCGTCAATGTTCCGTCCCTTTAGCGCAGACACCGCAGGGCTCGGTTCGGTTAAGTCGACAATGCCCCGGCGGCTTTGTTCCGGAAGGCGGGTTATGGAAGGCGGGCGAGGCGCTCGGCGAGGAGAGCGAAGACCCCATCCGGATCGCAGGGCTCGAGGAGGCGGATCGGGGGCCGCGCGCCGTCCGGAGCAGGCGTGATGATCGTCCGGCCCCGGGCAGGGCCAGGCCCGCATTCGACGGCAAGCGAGACGGGCCGGGCGCGGAAGAGCCCGGGACGAATGAGCCAGGCGAGCGCGAGCGGATCATAGAGGGCCGGCCCGGCCTCCGGGGATGGCAAGGCCCGGAGGGTGGCGACGAGGATGGCGACCGCCGTTTGCAGCGCGCGGCCCGAGCCGGCCTCCGCGAGCTTCGCGATACGGGCGGGGCTCGCCCGGACAGCACGGCCCGCTTCCAAGGGGACAAGGGTGAGGGCGGGGCCGGCGGTGGCAAGGATCGAGAGCGCCTCGGGATCGGCGAAGGCGTTGAACTCGGCCTCCCTGGTAGCGTTGCCGCCTCCCGAGGCGCCACTCATCAGGACGATCTCGGCAACCCGGGCGGCGAGCTCTGGCTCCGTCGCCAGCGCCAGCGCGAGATTCGTCGCGGGCGCGATCCCGACCAGGGTGAGGGGTGTGGATGCTCTGCGGAGCGCCAGCCGGATCACATCGGCGGCAAGCCCGGGCATGGCAGGAGTCTGGGGCGGAAGCGGCACGCCCCCCATGCCGTCCGGCTCGTGGCCCGGCCAGCCGGGTGGGAAAGGGCCAAGAAGCGCGC
>JASHVY010000003.1 GCA_030044345.1 Acetobacteraceae bacterium
GATCTCTCGCACGAGTTCGACCGGGTGATCGGGGCGGCGATCGCGCGCGGCGTGAGCCCCGGCCCCTGGCGCGCGGAGATCGAGCGCCGCTTCATCGCTGCGCGCTTCGCAGGCGATGAGCCCGAATGCCGCAAGCTGCTCGAGGAATGCCGGGAACGGATCGCGCGCGAGGAGGCAAACCATCGCACGCAAGCCTCGGCCGCGCGTCACGCGGCCGAGGACGCTGCGTGCCGTGCGGCGGCCCGGCGCCTCACTCCGCGCGAGGCGATCGAGGCGGTCGAGAAAGGCGGATGGCGTCGGCTCGCGCTGCGCTCGGACGGCGCGATCCTCATCGCCGGCGGATTGCCCGCGGATGCGGTGCTGCGCGCCGCGGTGCAACAGCATGCGGACGAGATCCGCGCCCTGCTCCGCGCGCGCGAGGAATGGAGCGTGCTCGTCCCTCGCTAGATTCGTGTTATGCACTTCGATGAAGTCTCAGAAAGAGGAAGGCTTCTTTTTCTGAAGAAAAAGAAGCAAAAAGACTTTTCTCCGTTTTCCGGACCAGGCACTACGAATAAAAGGATAAAAGTTCTTTGGTTCTTTCTTTCAAGAAAGAACAACTTCCCTTCATACCTTCTCGCGCGAGCGAGACGATTGCGGGGTAAGAATCATTCCCCGTAGCCGATGATCCCCTTGATCTCCAGGAAGTCGTTGAGCGCGAAATCCACGTATTCGCGGCCATTGCCGGATTGCTTGTAGCCGCCGAAGGGCGCCTCGAAGTCGGTATCCGGATAATTGACATAGACGCTTCCCACCCGCATGCGGCAGGCGACCTCGCGCGCTTTTTTCAGATCCTTGCCCTGCACATAGGCGGCAAGGCCATAGACCGTGTCGTTGGCGATATCGATGGCCTCCTCCTCGCTGCCATAGGGCATGATCGAAAGCACGGGGCCGAAAATCTCCTCCCGCGCGATCGTCATTTCCCGCGTCACATTGGCGAAGACGGTCGGGCGCGCGTAATAGCCGCGGTTCAGCCCTTCCGGCCGGCCGAGGCCACCGGTCGCGAGCGTTGCACCCTCCTCGATGCCGGCCTTGATCAGCCGCTGCACCTTGTCGAACTGCATCTGGCTGACCAGCGGGCCGAGCACCGTGCCGGCGGCCCAGGGATCGCCGGTGGTCTGCTTCTCCGCCTCGTCCACGGCGTATTTCACCGCCCGATCATGCAGCGCGCGCGGCACCAGCATGCGCGTCGCCGCGTCGCAGGACTGGCCGGAATTGATGAAGCAGGCGCCGATGCCTTTGCGCACGGCATCCTCCAGATCGACATCCGGCAGCAGGATGTTGGGCGACTTGCCGCCCAGCTCCTGGCAGACGCGCTTGACCGTGTCGGCGGCCGCCTTCGCGACGATGATGCCGGCGCGCGTCGAGCCGGTGAAGGACATCATATCGACATCCTTGTGCTCGGCGAGCTTCTGGCCGACCGACGGGCCATCCCCGTTGACCAGGTTGAACACGCCCTTCGGCACGCCGGCCTCGTGCATCACCTCGGCGAAGAGGATCGCGTTGATGGGCGCGATCTCGCTCGGCTTCAGCACCATCGTGTTGCCGGCGGCGAGCGCGGGGGCAACCTTGCAGACGATCTGGTTGAGCGGCCAGTTCCAGGGCGTGATCAGCCCGCAGACGCCGATCGGCTCCTTGGCCACCAGGGTCGTGCCGCGCTTCTCGGTGAAGGCAAAATCCTCGTACACATCGATCAGCGCCTGGAAATGCGCCCGGCCGACGAACGCCTGCGCCTCCTTGGCGAAGCCGATCGGGGCGCCCATCTCGCGCGTGCAGGCCTCGGCGATCTCGTCGAACCGGCGATTATAGGCCGCGAGGCAGGATTTCAGCAGCGCCAGCCTCTCTTTTTTCGTGGTGCGGGAGAACGAAGGAAACGCCGCCCGGGCCGCGGCGACGGCCCGGTCCACATCCGCGGCACCGCCGCCCGAGATTTCGGTGAAGACCTCCTCCGTCGCAGGATCGATGACCGGAATAGGGTTCGGCACCACGGGGTCCACCCAGGCGCCGTCAATATAAAATTTTAGATTATTTCCCATTTTCAATCCTCCCGATAGGGCCTGCACGAGAATATTCCCGAAACCGGCGAGACCCGGATTGACCCCAAAACATGACATTCCGCTTATATTCCGGGGTCAAGGGGCAGGGGCAGTCGTGCCAGCGAGGCGGGCCAAAGAGGCAGCCAAAGGGGCGGAATGGACGTTTTCGTTAAAGGGGAGACCCTGGCCGGGACGGCAGAAGAAAAACCGCCCATCGTGCAGCTCGAAGGGGTGACGAAAGCCTATGGGAGCGCGATCGCGCTCTCCCGGCTGGATTTGAGCGTGCGGGCGGCGGAGTTCTTCACGCTGCTCGGGCCATCCGGCTCGGGCAAGACGACGACGCTGCGGCTGATCGCCGGGTTCGAGCGGCCGGACACCGGGCGGATCTTGCTGGATGGGGCGGATGTCGCGAGCCTGCCGCCCTTCGCCCGCCCGGTGAACACGGTGTTTCAGGATTACGCCCTGTTTCCGCATCTCACCCTCCTCGAGAACGTGGCCTATGGCTTGCGGGCGTGCAAAGTTCCTAAGGCGGACGCCCATCGCCGCGCCGAGGCGGCTTTGGCGCAGGTGCGGCTCGCCGATTTCGGGAACCGCAAGCCGGCGCAGCTTTCCGGCGGGCAGCGTCAGCGCGTCGCCCTGGCGCGGGCGATGGTGAACAAGCCGCGCGTCCTTCTGCTGGACGAGCCGCTCGGCGCGCTCGATCTGAAGCTGCGCCACCAGATGCAGCTTGAGCTCAAGCGGCTCCAGCACGAAACCGGCATCACCTTCCTCTACGTGACGCACGATCAGGATGAGGCGCTGGCGATGAGCGACCGGATCGCCGTGTTCAATCACGGGCGGATCGAGCAGGTCGGCACGGCCTTCGATCTCTACGAGCGGCCGGCCTCCCCATTCGTCGCGGATTTCGTCGGTGCCTCCAACCTCTTCGGCGCGAAGAAGGAGAGATTGCTGCGGCCGGAGAAGATCCAGCTTCTGGCGCCGGAAGAAGCGGTGCCCGATGGGTATGAAGCGGCGCACGGGGTCTTGCGGGAAGCGACCTATCTCGGCGCCGTGACGCGCTACCAGGTTCTGCTGGACAATGGCGAGAGCCTGGCGGTGATGGAGGCGAACACGCTTCCGGTGGGCGAGAGGCTCAGGCTCGCCGTCGGCATGAAGCTCCTGGCCGCCTGGCCGCGCGCAGCAATCGTGAACGTGACATCCGACAGCAACGGAGGAGACGAAGAATGAGGGGAAGAATCAGGCGCAGGATGGCGAAGCTCGTCCTCTGCCTTTCGGCGTCGCTGCCTGTCGCCCAGGGGGCGGCCGCCGCGCAGCCGCTCTCCGCGATCGGCAAGGGGGAGGGCGTGCTCAACCTCGTGGCGTGGGAAGGCTACGCCCAGGATGACTGGGTCAAACCGTTCGAGGCCGCAACGGGATGCCAGGTGCATGCGAAATATGCCGGCTCCTCGGATGAGATGGTGGCGCTGATGCGCTCCGGCGGCGGCAGCCAGTATGACGCGGTTTCCGCGTCCGGAGACGCGACGCTGCGGCTGATCTACGGGCGCGATGTGCAGCCCATCAACATGGCGCTCATTCCGCAATGGAAGAATTTCATTCCGCAGCTCCAGGCGCCGGAATTCAACACGGTGAAGGGCGTGCATTACGGCGTCTCCTACGAATGGGGGCCGAACACGCTGCTCTACAACACGAAAACATTCCCCACCGCGCCGACGAGCTGGTCCGTCATCTATGACGCGAAATACCAGGGGAAAATCACGGTGCCGGACAATCCGATCCAGATCGCCGATGCCGCCCTCTATCTCTCCAAGGCCCAGCCCTCGCTCGGCATCACGGACCCGTATGAACTGAACCAGGCGCAGATGGATGCGGTGGTCGTGCTGCTGAAGAAACAAGCCAAGCTCATCAAGAAATATTGGGCTCTGGCCTCGGACGAAATCCAGCTCTTCACCTCCGGTGATGCGGTGGTGGGGGCGGCCTGGCCGTACCAAACGAACACGCTGCAGGCGGCGAAAGTCCCCGTGGCGGACACGATCCCGGCGGAGGGCGCGACCGGCTGGGCGGATACCTGGATGATCTCGTCCAAGGCGCCGCACCCGAACTGCGCCTATATGTGGATCAATTGGGTGACGACGCCGAAAGTCCAGGCCGAGCAGGCGATCTATTTCGGGGAAACGCCCGCGAATTCGCTCGCCTGCAAGGAGATGGACGAAGAGCAGGCAGGCACCTGCGCGAAGTACCACGCCAACGCGCCGTCCTCCTATTTCGACCAGATCAAATTCTGGAAGACGCCGCGGTCGGACTGCGGCAACGGCAAGACCGACTGTCTGGATTACACCATCTGGCAGCGGGAGTGGCAGGCCATCAAAGGGTGACGCGTCTTCTCTCCGCTTTCGGCTGGCGGCACCGCGGGGCGGCGAATGCCGCCCTGCTCGGCCTGCCTTCCCTCTGGTTCGCCTGTCTCTATCTCGCCGCGATCGGCGCGCTCTTCGTCACCGCCTTCTGGACGGTGGACGAGCTGAGCGGCGACCTGATCCCCGGTTTCTCGCTCACGAATTTCCGGCAGCTTCTCTCGGGCCCGACCTATATTCATATCGCTTGGCGGACGATTTTCATCGCCGCCGCCGTGACATTGACGGACGCGGTGCTGGCCTGGCCGATCGCCTACGCCATGGTCCAGCTCGCGGGGCCGCGATTGCGCGCCGCGCTGATGGCGCTCGTGCTGGTGCCGCTCTGGTCGAGCTATCTCGC
>JASHVY010000001.1 GCA_030044345.1 Acetobacteraceae bacterium
ATTCTTGATCAGATGGATGGAAGCGGCGCAGATCTCGGCGGCATTGTGCGGGGGAATGGCGCTCGCCATGCCCACCGCGATGCCCGCCGCGCCATTGGCAAGCAGGTTGGGGAAGGCCGCCGGCAGCACCACCGGCTCACGGTCCTCGCCATCATAGGTCGGACGGAAATCGACCGCGTCCTCGTCGATTCCGCGCAAGAGAAGCTCGGCGATCGTCGTCAGGCGCGCCTCGGTGTAGCGCATCGCGGCGGCGTTATCGCCATCGATATTGCCGAAATTGCCCTGGCCTTCGACCAGCGGATAGCGCGCGGCGAAATCCTGGGCGAGGCGCACGAGCGCGTCATAGACCGCGACATCGCCGTGTGGATGGAACTTGCCGATCACGTCGCCGACGACGCGCGCGCATTTCTTGAAGCCGGCCGTGGGATCGAGCCGCAGCTCATGCATCGCGTAGAGCAGGCGCCGATGGACCGGCTTCAGCCCATCGCGCACATCGGGCAGGCTGCGCGCCATGATGGTGGAGAGCGCGTAGGCGAGATAGCGTTCGGAAAGGGCTTCGCCGAACGGCGCTTCTTCTATGCGTTCGGTGATGGCGTCGGGCATGACGACGGCGACTCCATATTCGCGGCCATGGCGGTCACCCGGTCATAGAGAAGCAGCCTTGCCTGCGGAAGCGGCCTGTGGTGGAGCCCGAACACGGCGCGGGCGAGGAAATGGCCGGTGAGGCGGAGCCCGTCCCGCCAATCTTCCGGCCCGGATGCGGCCTCGTCGAGCAGAAAGGGCGGCAGCGGGAGAAGCCGGCCCTGCCAGGGCGCCGCCTCCGCCCGGCTCACGGCCCGGCCGCTCCGTGGCGAGACGAAGGCGAGAGCCTCCGCGCTGCCGGAGACCGCGCAGCGGGAGAGATCGAGCCCATAGCCCAGGGCGGCGAGCAGCGCCTTCTCCCACCGCACGAAATCGCCGAGCAGGGCGGCCCCTTCGGAGAGGCGCGTGATCAGCTCGAGGAGGCCGACGAAGATTTGCGGCTCGGGCGCGCGCTCCGGCAGCGCGCCCTCCGCGACCGCGACGGCGGCATTGAGGATCGCGAGGGCGAGGCTGTCATTCATCGCGAGCGCCGCTGCGGGATGGACCATCTCTCCGCTGAGCGTGCCGAGCTGCTCGGGGAGGCGGGCGACCCAGCGCACCGAAAGCAGGTTGCCCGGCTGCCAGAGCGCGGCACCCCGTCGTCCCCCGCCGCCGCGGGCGAGGCCGCGCCAGACGCCCTGCTCGGCGCCGAAGACGGTTGCGAGCACGTCCCCTTCGCCGAACGGCCGCGTCGCCAGCACGATCACCGGCGCCGACCATTCCATCAGGGATCTTCGAGCCCAAGGGTGGTCAGCCGCCGGCGATCCTCGTCCCATCCGGCGCCTATCTCCACCCGGAGCGAGAGATGCACCGGACGGCCGAGCGCTTCGGCGATGAGCGCGCGTGCCCGCATCCCGATCGCACGGATGCGCGCCCCGCCGGCGCCGATCAGGATCGCCTTCTGGCCTTCCCGCGCGACCGTGATGACGGCCGAGATGCGCACCGAACCGTCCTTCCTCTCCTCCCAGGATTCGGTCTCGACCGTTGAATCATAGGGCACTTCGTCGTGGCTTTGCAGAAACACCTGCTCGCGCACGAGCTCGGCGGCGAGCCAGCGCTCCGAGAGGTTGCTCACCTGATCGGGCGGATAGAGATGCGGGCCTTCCGGCATGGCAGGCGCGAGGGCGGCGAGAAGGTCCGCGGTTCCGTCACCCGAGGTTGCGCTCACCATGAAGGTGCGCCGGAAAGGATGCTGCGCGTTGAGCGCGGCGGCGAGCGGCAGCAGCGAAGGCCGCGCGACAAGGTCGATCTTGTTGAGAACGAGCCAGGGCTCGCGCGCGGTCTCGGCGAGGCGCCGGGCAATCGGCCCGACCGTGGCGGCACCGCCGGTTCTGGCATCCACGATGAGCAAGGCGACATCCGACTCGGCTGCTCCTTTCCAGGCGGCCGAGAGCATGGCGCGGTCGAGCCTCCGGCGTGGCCCGAAGATGCCGGGCAGGTCCATCAGCACGATTTCCGCCGAATCGTCGCCCTCCGTCGGCTGGAGGACGACGCCGTGAATGCGAAGGCGCGTCGTCTGGGCCTTCGGCGTGGCGATCGAGAGCCGGGCGCCGAGCAGGCGGTTGAACAGGGTCGATTTGCCGGCATTGGGCGCACCGATCAGGGCGACCAGTCCCGAGCGCGAGGTCATGAGGAAAGTTGCGCCAGAAGGCCGGCTGCGGCCAGCCTCTCCGCCTCGCGCTTGGTGCCGGCGCTGCCGGTGCCGGTCTTGCCAGCGAGCGTCACGGTGATCGAGAAGGCCGGCGCGTGCGGGGGTCCATGCCGTTCGGCAAGGATATAGCGTGGCAGGGCGAGGCCGCGCGCCTGCGCCCATTCCTGGAGCGCCGTCTTCGGGTCTTTCGGCGGCGATGGCTGGGCGGCAAGAACCGGCTCATAGGCGCGCCGCACGAAGGCGCGGGCCGGTTCGAGGCCACCATCGAGGAAGAGCGCGCCGATCACCGCTTCCAGCGCATCGGCAAGCACCGTGGCCCGGCGCTTCACGCCGGCCTTCGCCTCGTTCGGCGCGACATCGATCACCTGGGCGAGCTCGGCCGCTTCGGCGATCCCGGCGAGCACGGGCTGGGAGACGAGGGCGGCGAGCCGCCGCCCGAGGGCGCCCTCGCGTTCGTTCGGGAAGCGCTCGGCGAGCCATTCGGCAACCAGGAGGCCGAGCACGCGGTCGCCCACGAACTCCAGCCTTTCGTTCGATCCTTTGCCCGGGCTTTTACCCGGGCCTCTGCCGTAGGCAGCGGAGCGGTGCGTCAGGGCTTCGACGAGCAGCTCCGGACGCGTGAAGGAATGACCGAGCAGACGTTCCGCGGCAGCCTCACGCGCGGAACGGACCGGCCGCGAGCCTTCCGTCACCGAAGCCGGCCGCCGATGATCAATGAATGATGTGGAACAGCCGGCCCCAGCGAATCTCGATCGGCCATTCCCAGAATTCCCACCACGGGTCTTGGGCGTCGATCGAGAAGAAGATGAACTCTGCCTTGCCGATCAGGTTCTCGATCGGAACATAGCCCACGGCGCTGAGGACCCGGCTGTCCTCGCTATTGTCGCGATTGTCGCCCATTGCGAACACAAAACCCGGCGGCACCGTATAGACCCCGGTATTGTCGAGCGGCCCGTCATCCGATGCCTGCAGGATCGTGTGGCTGACCCCGTTCGGCAGTGTCTCGGTATAGCGCCGCATCTCGATCGGGGCGCCCTCATCGGTCTCGGTATAGGTGCCGTCGGCGACGCGCGGGCACTCATGGCCGTTGATGAAGAGCCGGCTGTGGATCACCTGGATCCTGTCCCCCGGCAGCCCGATGATTCGCTTGATGTAATCGATCGAAGGATCGCGCGGCAATGCGAACACCACGACATCTCCGCGCGTGGGGGTCGAGCCGAAGATGCGGCCGGAAAAGAGCGGCGGAGAGAAGGGGAACGAATAACGCGAATAGCCGTAGCTGTATTTTTCGACGAACAGGTAATCGCCCACGAGCAAGGTCGGGATCATGCTGCCCGAAGGGATATTGAACGGCTCGAGCAGGAAGGTGCGTATGCCGATCGCGATCAGACCGGCATAGACGAGCGTCTTGACATTGTCGAGCAAACCCCCGGATTTGCTCCTGCTTTTCGCCTTAGTCGTGGCCATTGCCCGCGGCTCTACCGGATCCGAATCGGCCCGGATCAAGCCCGGCCACCCCCTGGCTGTCAAGCGAGAGAACCGGAACGGTTTTCATCCTCCCCCCGCTGCCGTGAAGGGCAGGGCAGTGGTGGGTGCGAGGGCGAGGGCCGAAATCACCACCTGGGCGAAGGCGTAAGGGTATTCATCGGTGAGGGAGAGCGCGATCACGGCCTGCATTCCGGCGGGCGTGATGGCGGCCAGCCGGACTGCGGCGCCCCCGCTCATCGCGATGGTCGGCTGGCCGCTCGGGAGATTGACGACGCTGAGATCGGACATGAAGACGCCGTGCCGGAATCCGGTGCCGAGCGCTTTTGCCGCCGCCTCCTTGGCGGCGAAGCGGCGGGCGTAGGTCGGTGCCTGGAGACGGGCGGTGCGGCGGGCTGCGCGGGCCCGTTCGGGCGCCGTGAAGACACGCTCGAGAAAGCGCTCACCATAGCGGGCGATCACCGCCTCGATCCGGCGAATATCGCAGATGTCCGAGCCGATGCCGAGAATCACGATATGAGTCTAGATGAATCTAGCGCCGCGCACGATCGACCTCGGAGACGCCCGGGGCACTGCGCAGGCCGGCGATGACGTTCGAGAGATGGCCGAGGTCGCGCACTTCGACATCCACGAGCACTTCCGAAAAATCATGCTGCCGATTGACGATCTTGAGATTCGCCACGGACCCTTCATGCTTGGCGATGGTGTTCGTGAGGGTCGCCAGCATGCCGGCATCGTTGGCGGCGATGACATTGATCCGCCCGGTATGGCCGGAGCCGATCCTCTCCCTCGCGGTCACGTCAGGATCCCACTCGAGCTCGCGGAAACGCTGCGGGGTCGCGGCGAAGCTTTCGAGAGTCTGGCAGTCGCGCGTATGGATCGTCACTCCCTTGCCGGTGGTGACGATGCCGACGATCGGGTCGCCCGGCAACGGGTGGCAGCATCCCGCATAGTGGACCACCATGCCGCTGATGAGGCCGCGGATCGGCATCTCGGCGTCCGCGGCACGCGGGCGCGCCACGTTGCGTCCGGAGAGATCGGGCAGCATGCGCGGCGCGCGCGCATCCGGCCGCATTTCGGGATAGGCGGCATGCACGACATCCCGCGCGCCGATGCTGCCGTTGCCGACCGCGATATAGAGCGCATCGAGCGCCGGCTGCTTGAGCGTCTTGAGCGTGCCTTCGAGCACTTTCTCCTGCCCGTCGAGCCCGTGCTGGCGGAACGCCTTGGCGAGTGTGGCGCGGCCTTCGTCGAGATAGCGCTGGCGCTCCTGCTGGTGGATGAAGCGGCGGATGCGCGCGCGGGCCTTGCCGGTGACGACGAAGCGGTACCATTGCGGTGAGGGCGTGCCGCCGCGCGCCGTCATGATCTCGACCTGATCGCCGTTCTGCAGCTCGTGGCGGAGCGGCTTGAGCTGGCCGTTCACCTTGGCCCCGACGCAGGAATCGCCGACCTGGCTGTGCACGGCATAGGCGAAATCCACCGGCGTTGCGCCGCGCGGAAGCTGGATCAGCCGCCCCTTGGGAGTGAAGCAGAAGACCTGGTCTTCATAGAGCTCGAGCTTGGTGTTCTCGAGAAACTCGTCCGGCGCGCTGGAATTTTCCAGGATCTCGAGCAGGTCCTGGACCCACCGGAAATGCCGCACTTCCTCGTTCGGCGTCCGGCCCTCCTTGTAGAGCCAGTGCGCTGCGACACCGGCCTCCGCCACCTCATGCATCTCGCGCGTGCGGATCTGCACCTCGATCTTCTGGTTGCGGGGCTCGCGCAGGGTGACGCAGGTGTGCAGGCTTTGATAGCCATTTGATTTCGGGGTCGAAATATAATCCTTGAAGCGGCCGGCGACCACCGGATAGGCGGCATGCACGGCTCCGAGCGCCATGTAGCAGGCTTCGCGCGTCGGCACGACGATGCGGAACGCCATGATGTCGGAAAGCTTGTCGAGCTCGACATTGCGCTTCCGCATCTTTTCCCAGATCGAGAAGGGGGATTTTTCCCGCCCCGTGACCTCGAGCACCTGCACCCCGGCATCGGAGCAGACGCGGGCGAGCTCGGTGCGCACCTCCTCGATCACGTCCTCGCCCTGGCCGCGCAGCAGATTGAGCCGTGCCTGGACGCTGTGGTACGCCTCGGGTTGCAGCTCGCGGAAAGAGAGCGTCTGCAGCTCCGTCTTCATCGCGTCCATGCCGATCCGCTCGGCGAGCGGAGCATAGATCTCCATCGTCTCGCGGGCGATGCGCTGGCGCCGCTCGCGGTCCTGCACGAAGCCGAGCGTGCGCATATTGTGCAGCCGGTCGGCGAGCTTGACCAGAAGGACACGGATGTCCTTGCTCATCGCGAGAACGAGCTTGCGGAAATTCTCCGCCTCGCGATTCTCTTCCGAAGAAAGTGCCAGCCGCGAGAGCTTGGTCACCCCGTCAACGAGGCCGGCAATCTCGGGGCCGAACCGCTGCTCGATCTCGGGAAGCCCGATCTGGGTGTCCTCGACGACATCGTGCAGCAAGGCGGTGACGATGCTCGCCGTATCCAGCCGGTAGCCCGCTAGCATGTCGGCGACCGCGAGGGGATGGGTGATATAGGGATCGCCGTTCTCGCGCCGCTGCGCCCCATGCGCCTTCATCGCCAGCACATAGGCGGCGTCGATCAGCGTGGTGCTCGCCTTGGGA
>JASHVY010000430.1 GCA_030044345.1 Acetobacteraceae bacterium
CGAGGCCCTCCGGATCCTGATCGAGGATGCGGATCTCTCGCGCAAGCGCCGCGCCGAAGTGACCGACCGCGTCGCCGCCGCCCTCATCCTCCAATCAGCCCTCGACTCACGCCGCACCACGTCCCGACTCTGATTTCAGCTATCTGAAGTCAAACTCTTATTATTAATCTTTTATAAACAAAAGATCCGCAAAGAACCTCCTTTCCGGGATTGAACGATTTGGACAGTTTTCTCGAGTTCTGGGCAAAATCGGCGCGACAAGGCGATCCAGCGCCGATGCACTCGGTGGCCCACCACAGCCTCGACGTGGCGGCCTGCGCCATCAGGCTGGTTGAAGCGTTCCACCCACCAATACCGGTTTCCGCAGGCACCCTCGCCGCCCTCGTCGCCTGCCACGATATCGGCAAGTTCACCCGCACCTTTCAGGCGAAGGTGGAAGCGCTCTGGCCCGCCGCGCTCGGCCCGTTCGTCACTCCTCCCGCGGGTTGGCCGCACGATGAGGCAGGCTACCTGCTCCTGATCGAGGCGTTGGCTCCGCAACTCGATCCTCTCTTCGTTCATTGGAAGGTCCCATCCGCGCGCCTGCCGCTTCTGCGCGCCATCGCCGGTCACCATGGCCGGCCGCCGAAGGAGCGTGACACCGCTCTTCCGCGAACGGTCGCTTGCCCGGCATGCATCGAGGCTGCCGGAGCCTTCGTCGCCGCCGCTTTCGCCGCGCTCGGCCCGCCGCCCCTGCCGGCGCTCGAAAAGTCCGATCGCCATCGGCTCGCCTGGTTCCTTGCCGGGCTGGCCGTGCTCGCGGACTGGCTGAGCTCCTCGCGCCGATGGTTCCCGCCCGTTCCCGCCGCCGCCCATGCCGATCTCACGCGGTACTGGCACGAGGTCGCGCTTCCCCGTGCCGGAGAGGCAATTGCCGCAGTCGGAATCCTGCCCGCGCCCGTCTCGCCGCTGACCGGTTTTGCCATGCTCTTCCCCGCCATCGCTGCGCCGCGGCCCCTGCAAGCCTGGGCGGAGACCACGGAGCTGCCGGCCGGCCCCACGCTCTTCCTGATCGAGGATGCAACCGGCTCGGGCAAGACCGAGGCCGCCCTGATTCTCGCGCACCGCCTCATGATCGCCGGAAAGGGCGATGGCCTCTTCTTCGCGCTGCCAACGATGGCCACGGCCAACGCCATGCACGCCCGTCTCGCCGAGGCCTATGGCCGGCTCTTCGCTCCCGGCAACCGCCCCTCGCTCGTGCTTGCGCATGGCCGCCGCGCCCTCAATCCCGGCTTTACGGACACTATCCTCGAGGACGCCGCCGACCCGTCCGCCATGCCGCCCGAGCCGGCCGATCAGCCCGCCTCCGCCCAATGCGCTGCCTGGATCGCGGATGACCGCCGAAAGGTCTTCCTCGCTGAGGTCGGCGTCGGCACCATCGACCAGGCCCTTCTCGCTGTGCTGCCTTCGCGCCATGCGCCGCTTCGCCTGCTCGGCCTGACGCGGCGCATCCTCATCGTCGACGAGGCGCATGCATACGATGCCTACATGTTCGAGGAGCTGCGCCGCCTCCTTGCTTTCCACGCCGCGCTGGGCGGCAGCGCGATTCTGCTTTCGGCCACGCTCACCTCCGCGCAGCGCGGCGCGCTTGCTCAGGCCTTTGGGGCAGCAACGGGCGAATCGAGCTCGGGTGAGGCCATGGCGGCGTATCCACTGGCCACGATCATGTCCGCAACCGGCACTTCAGCGACCCCCATCGCCCTCGCACCGGAGCTTCACCGTTCCGTCGTCGTGGAGCGCGTCGCCGATATGGCCGAGGTGGTCGAAAGAATCGTCACCGCAGCCGCAGCGGGCGCCGCTGTCGGGTGGGTGCGCAACGCCGTCGATGATGCGATCGAGGCGGCCGGAATGCTTCGCCAGCGCGGCCTCGATCCGCTGCTCTTTCATGCCCGCTTCGCGATGGCCGATCGGCTGGCCATCGAAGCGAGAGTGATCGAGCGCTTTGGCCGCGATTCGGCTTTTGAAGCACGCAGGGGCCACGTCGTCGTCGCGACCCAGGTGATCGAGCAGAGCCTCGATCTCGATTTCGATCTCCTGGTGACGGATCTCGCGCCGGCCGATCTCGTCATCCAACGGGCCGGCCGGCTCTGGCGTCATCCGGGCCGCAAGCGCCCGCCTGGCGTCGATCCGCGCCTTCTGCTCCTCACGCCCGAGCCGGTGCCCGATCCGCCCGAGCAATGGCTCGGCCGGGAGCTGCGCCGCACCGGTGCCGTCTATGTCGATCATGCCCTCCTCTGGCGTTCCGCCCGTGTCCTTCTCGCCGCCGGAAAGATCGCGACGCCTGCGGGCATCCGCCCGCTGGTGGAGGAAGCCTATGACCGTGACGGACCGGACGCCGAGCCTCCGGGACTCGAACGCGCGACTTGGCGCGCCGAGGGCAAGCGGCAGGCAGCGCGCGGCCAGGCCTGGCAGAATCTTCTTTCGTTCGATCGTCCATACGAACGGCACGCCGGGCTCTGGGAGCCCGATGCCCGCACGCTCACACGGCTCGGCGACCCGCAGCGCAATTTTCGCCTCGCCCGCCTCGCGTCCGGACAGATCCTTCCCTGGGCGGAGCACGAAGATCCCGCGCAGGCCTGGGCCCTCTCGGAAGTCTCCGTGCGCGTTGCCCGGCTTGCCGATGCGGCGCCCGATCCCGAGACGGATCCCCTTGTGGCGCAGATCAGGCAATCCTGGCCGCGCTGGGACCGCGACATTCCCGTGCTGATCTTCCGCCCACATCGAGCAATGAAGATGCGAGCGATAGCGCTTGGACCCGATGGAAACGCAGTGGAAATCGCTTATGATCCATGGTGTGGCCTGGTTCTGGATGCACGCAGCTTTCCCAGTCTGGGATGAACCGTATCTTCGCGAGGAGATATCGCTCGAGAGTTCCCCGCGTAGGCGGGGATAAATATTA
>JASHVY010000431.1 GCA_030044345.1 Acetobacteraceae bacterium
GGCCTGGGCGGCAATTTCGCGGCCGCCACACCCGATACCGATTCCGTCCGCGCGGCGATCGGGCGGTTGAAGCTCACCGTGGGCATCAACACCAAGCTCAATCGCAGCCATATCGTGCATGGGCGGGAGGCGCTGATCCTCCCCTGCCTCGCACGCAGCGATATCGACATGCAGGCGGGCGGACGCCAAAGTGTCACGGTCGAGGACAGCATGTCGATGGTGCATGCCTCGGGCGGCCTCGTTGAGCCGCCATCACCGCAGCTGAAATCGGAAGTCGCGATCGTCTGCGGCTTGGCGCGGGCCACGCTGCCGGAGAGCGGCATCGACTGGAATGCCTTCGAAGGCAATTACGATCTGATCCGCGACAAGATTGAAGCGGTCTATCCCGAGCTGTTCCGGGACTTCAACGCCCGCATTCGCGTGCCCGGCGGCTTTCATCTCTATAATGGGCCGCGCGAGCGGATCTGGAACACCGCCACCGGGAAGGCGAATTTCATCGTTGCGAACGGGCTCGCGGAAGATCCCGCCATTGCCGAAAGAGGCGCGCTCACCCTGATGACGATCCGCAGCCACGATCAGTACAACACGACGATCTATAGCTTGAACGACCGCTATCGCGGCGTCTTCGGCGGGCGGATGGTCGTCTTCATGAACACGGACGACATGGAAGAACGGCGGATCACGGAGGATATGCTGGTCGCCCTTGAATCGCTTGCCGATCCGGGCAAGCGCCGAATCGTCGGCGGGTTCAAGGTGAAGCCCTACAATATTCCGCGCGGCTCGGTCGCTTCTTATTATCCCGAAACGAACGAGCTGATGCCGATCAGCCACCACGATCTTCTCTCCAAGACCCCGTCGGCCAAATCCATTCCCGTCATCGTGAGGCCGATGGACGCGGTCGGTTAGGGCGCGAGAGCGTGATGACCGGAGGTGGAATCACCGCAAACCTGAATCACGCGAGAAAATAATGACCGAGCGCGGGCCGGATGAGGGCGAGCGATCTCGTCCAGCTCTGGGGCGCTAAGGGGTAGGATGTTATGAACCCAACCCATGATTGCATTGTCGGGCGACCGGGTCCGGATCAGGCTTCCTGTCTCGATCCATCACGGTCGCCGGGCCGCCTAGCGGGCAATCCCGAAAACGGTCATTCGCTGTCCGGGACCGATGGCCGCTTCGCGCCTTAAATCGACCGCTCAGCGGCTTCTCGGCATCTGCTAGAAGCGATCATTTCCTGAATGCGAAGTCGTGCTGCGTCACCGTGATACGGCTTCTGGCGCCACCTAGGCGAACCGTAAAACGATCAAACTTGCGGCGATCGTCAACGCTATGTGGCGATAGGCGGGGATCCCGTAGATGATCAGCTTGATCTCCTTGACCGGCCCGATCTCGCCATAGCGGATGTCCTCAGCCGTAGCGGAGGTCTGGGTGAAGCCCCGCCACGCTGCTCACCGATTCCAGGCAAGCCGAGAGATGCAGCACCGTCGGCTCGGCGAGCCATCGCGAGACGATCTGCACTCCGACCGGCAGGCCATCGCTGCTCGTGCCGAACCGCATCGAAAGGGCAGGAAGCCCGGTCAGGTTGAACGGAACAGTCGCGCGCAGGATATGCCTTGCCGTGACCGTCTCGCCGTTGATGACCAATTCCGAGAGATCATGCGTTGGTGCCGGCACCGGCGTAACCGGGCAGAGCAGCGCGTCATGCTGCTGGAAATAGGCGGCAAACCCGCTGCGCAGCCGCTCGACCGCCTGGGAAGCCGCGATATAGCCCGCCGGGCTGGGGTCGGGCGTAGCAAGGATGCGCGAGGCGAATTTGAAGGTCTCGTCCGGGCGACCTTCGGTCACCCGCGCGATGATAGGCTTCGTTTCGAGGATATGCAGCTTGGTATAAAGGTCGAGGCCATTGTTTTCCTCCAGGGCCGGTATGCGAACGGGTTCGACCTGAAACCCAAGGTCTGCGAACGCTTTTGCCGCCGCGGCGACGGTCGCCGCGACATCGGGCGCGATCGGTCCGAAGCCCGGCTCGACCAGCCAGCCGATCCGAAGTTCGTGCGCTGGCTTGGACTCGGCGCCAGCGGTGAGTTCGATCGGGCTCGTCGCATAGCCGTCGATGCCATCCGGCCCGGCAAGGAGTGAATAGGCCAGCGTGATGTCGCGCACGGTCCGCGCCATCGGGCAGACATGCCAGAAGCGGCGCGGCACTTCGGGCCAGTGGCCCGTGGTGGGAACGCGGCCGTGCGTGGCCTTGAGCGCGACGATGCCGGTATGGGCGGCCGGTCCTCTCACGGAGATCGCAACATCGCTGCCGAGGCCCAGCGGAGAGATGCCCGCCGCGATCGCCGCCGCCTCTCCTCCGCTCGATCCGCCCGGCGTGCGGTCCAGGTTCCAGGGATTGTTCGTCCGGCCCGTCAGCAGGTTGTCGGTCTCCGTCGCATAGGAGAATTCCGGCAGGTTGGTCTTGGCAAGCAGGATGGCGCCGGCTTTCCGGAGGCGGGCCACACTCGTGGCATCCGCCGCCGGAATGCGCCCCTTGAAGATCGGAGATCCC
Organism: Acetobacteraceae bacterium; assembly: GCA_030044345.1. Classification (GTDB taxonomy): domain Bacteria; phylum Pseudomonadota; class Alphaproteobacteria; order Acetobacterales; family Acetobacteraceae; genus JAKAWQ01. The sequence goes on from JASHVY010000431.1 coordinate 2,546, forward strand.
CGCTGGGTCAGCACGCCGGCGGTGTCGAGAGAATCCTTGACCGTGAAAGGCACGCCATGAAGCGGCCCAAGCGCGTCCCCGCGCATGACCGCCTGCTCGGCGCGCTTCGCCTCGGCGATCGCCTGCTCGGCAACGAGCGTAACGATCGCGTTCAGCGGCGGGTTGGCGGTTGCGATCCGGGCAAGATGTGTCCGCACGATTTCGACCGGAGAGCGCTCCCTGGACGCCACCTGGGCAGCCAGTTGAACAGCATCCTCAAAGGGCATGTCGCGATCTCCGGAAGTCGTCAAGCGGCGAAGCGCGCGAGATCCTCGGCGAGGATCTCTTTGCCGCTCCGGTTCTGGACAGCGGGCAGAGCTTCGACCCGCGTGCGCCATGCCGCGAGCGCCTTGAGTTCCGGCGCGATCGGGAAGTTCAGCTGGTCGGTGAAGAGCAGGAAGGCATAGAGCGTGATATCCGGCATCGAGAACGTGTCACCGGCAAGGAATGGCTGACGCTCAAGGACATGGTTGAAGTAGGGGAGATTGCGCGTCGCGAACGCGCCGCGGCGTTCGCCCCATTCCTTACGGCCCGCCCATTCGGACATGCGCCAGGGCGTCAGCGCCGCGCCGAGGCCACACGTGCCGTAGTGGAAATAATCGTCGAACGGCTCCATCACGAGCTGTTCGACGCGGCGCTGCATCATGTGGATGAGCCCCTTTTCGCGCGGCGTTCTGCCGGTCAGCAGAGGGCTGCCGTCGAGGTTGTCGAGATATTCCGTGATCGCGGTCGACTCTGAGATCACCGTGCCGTCATCGAGTTCGAGCAGCGGAATTTTGCCGATCGGGTTCTTGGCGAGATAGGCGTCGCTCTTCTGCTGCGCCCCGATGAGATCGATGCTGACGAAATCGACGTTGTCTTCCAGGCCCTTCGCCGCAAGCACGATGCGAATGCGCGCGGTGTTGGGGGAGCCCGCGCGATCATAGATTTTCATGTGGCTTTCCATTTCTACCTGGCACTTGGTAGGGAGAGCATTATCCCTTCCCTTTTTCGCCGTCAACGCCTATCTGCTACTTGACAGGCATGGATGGGTCGAGAATGTCGGAGACGAAGGAAACAATCTTGGCGGTGGCCCGCTCTCGGGCGCAGGCACATGGCTATCTCGGCTTGAATTTTCGTGATCTGGCCAAGGACGTCGGCATCAAAGGCGCCAGCATTCACTATTATTTTCCGACAAAGGCAGACCTCGGCGCCGCGCTCGCGAAGCGTTACCGTGAGGATTCGGTCGCTGGTCTGGAAAAACTGTGGGCCGATACCCAAGACCCGGTAGCCTGTTTGAAGGCCTACCCTGGCGTGTTTCGCAAGGCGCTCGCAGATGGCAACCGCATGTGCCTGTGTGGGCACATGGCGGCCGAGTACGACGACCTGCCCGACGCCGTGAAAGTCGAGGTCAAAGGCTTTGCCGACGACCACGTGAAATGGCTGACCAAGGTTCTGATTGCTGGCGAGCCTGGCGTGAATAAGGCGGCGGCCAGGCAGCGAGCCCGGGCCATCTATGCCGCGGTGAGTGGAGCCCAGCTCCTGGCGCGAAGCCGGGCCGACCTGAAGGTCTACGACGAAACCATTGAGGCCTGTCGGAACGTCGGTCTGTTTGCAACGTCGTGCCCAAAGGAGTGAACCTTGGAAAACGTCGTCTTCCGGCAGATGTCCCCCGGCAACCCGAACAGTCTCACGAAGGTGACTGAAGCCCTGCCCAAGGTTGGGACAAGGAGAAGGTCTCGTACGTATCCGCGCTACCGCGCTGAACGCGCAGGATCTGGCTGTCATGCGGGGACGCTATCCGATCCCCGCAAAACCGAGGCTGAGCCCGCTTTCAGATGCGGCTGAGGAAATCGTCGAGATCGGCGAAGGTGTCCGGCGCTTTGCGGTTGGCGACAGGGTCGTGAACTCGTTCTATCCGCACTGGTTCGGCGGCCCGCTGCGCGATCGACCGGTGCAATTCTCGACGACGCTCGATGGCTGGCTGGCAGCCTACAAAGTGATTTCAGCAGAGTCCCTGGTGCGCATGCCCGACCATATGACCTTCGAGGAAGGGGCCACGCTCCCTTGCTCCGGCGTTACGGCCTGGTCGGCCCTGTCTGGGATCAATGCTGGCGACACCGTGTTGACGCAAGGATCGGGCGGCGTCTCGCTCTTCGCCATCCAAGTCGCCCGGCTGTGCGGGGCGCGCGTCACCGCGACGACGACAAGCGCGTACAAGACGAACAAGCTGAAGGAGCTTGGCGCCGAGCATGTCATTGATGTGCGCCAGTCTTCGGAATGGGCGGGCGCGGTGAAAGACCTGACGGGCGGCAAGGGCGTGGAGCGCGTTGTCGAAGTCGGAGGACATGAGACGCTGCAGCAATCCATACAGGCGGTTCGCTATCACGGTCAGGTTTCGATGATCGGGGCACTTACGATCGGCCGCGACCAGCCACACATTGACTGGACGCAGCTCTTTTTCAGCCAGGCTCGTTATGAATGCATTGGTGTCGGAAGCCGCGCCGATCTCGAAGACCTGATCCGGGTTGCCGTCAATCATCAGCTACGGCCGGTGATCGACTCCATCTATGCGTTCGACGATTCCGACAAAGCGGTCGCGCGGCTCTCAGGCCACGATGTCTTCGGCAAGGTGATCATGACGCACTGATCTGACGCGATACGCATGCGGATAGCGAACCACCGGGTTGCCGACGTCCTCTTCATTCCGATTGGGCGGTCCGTAAGCGGACTGACCGCTTGCGGCCCGATCCACCCATCTGCCCCGAACGTCTAGTTTCCCATTTGGATGCTCCAAAGCTGACCGACCGATTCCCACCCCTGTCAGCTATTGCATCCATCCGCGAGCGCAACCATAGGTTGTATTCACGACATCCTCTAAGCCGGAACGAGGTCGGCGCTGGTGATGAAGCGGGTACCGGCCGCGGTGAGCCGAGATCGGGCCTGGCTCATTGTGGTGCCGCCGTCCGGTTGTGGAAGGGCGATGGCGCGGCAGGCATCCTCGATCACGAAGCTGGTGTAGCCCAGCCGGTTGGCATCCTCGGCGGACCAGGCGACGCAGTAATCGGTGGCGAGGCCGGCGAAGAAGATGCGGCGGAAGGAACGGACACGGAGATAGCCGTCGAGGCCGGTCGGCGTCGCGCGATCATTCTCGAAGAAGGCGGAGTAGCTGTCGATCTCGCGATGAAATCCCTTGCGGATGATCATTTCCAGGCGCGCCTGGTGAAGGTCCGGGTGCAACGCGGCGTTTCCCGTTCCCTGCACGGCATGGCGGGGCCAGAGCGTTTGCGGCCCATAGGGCATGGCGATCGTCGAGAAGGGAGCGTGCCCAGGGTGGCTCTCGGCGAAGGAGGTATGGTCGGGCGGATGCCAGTCCTGTGTTGCGAAAGCGTGGCGAAAAATTTCGTCGAGCAGGCGGTTGATGACCGGAACCACCGCATCGCCTTCGGCCACGGGCAACTCGCCGCCGGGCATGAAGGTCGGCTGAATGTCGGTGACGCAGAGAATGTCGGTCGTCGGGTCGAGCATGATCATGGCGGCTTCGTCTTGTCCGGATAGGCGCAATAGCGGGCGGCGGGGCAGCGCCAGCATTCCGGCCGCCTGGCCTTGCAGACATAGCGTCCATGCAGGATCAGCCAATGGTGGGCGTCGCGCAGCAGCTTGCGCGGGATGCGGCGGACCAGCGCTTCCTCGACCTCGCGCGGGGTCCGGCCGGGAGCGAGGCCGGTGCGATTGCCGATGCGGAAGATATGCGTATCGACCGCCATGGTCGGCTTGCCGAAGGCGACATTGAGCACCACGTTGGCGGTCTTGCGGCCGACGCCGGGCAGCGCCTCGAGCGCGGCGCGGTCTTCCGGCACTTGGCCGCCATGGCGTTCGATCAGCAGGCGTGAGAGGGAAGCGACATTGCGGGCCTTCCCCTGCCAGAGGCCGAGGCGGCGGATATGCCGGGCGATCCCGGCTTCGCCGAGCGTGACCATCGCCGCGGGCGTGGGAGCTTCGGCGAAGAGCCCCTTGGTTGCCTCGTTGACGGATTTGTCCGTTGTCTGGGCGGAGAGCACGACGGCGACGAGCAGGGTGAAGGGATCGGCGAAGTGGAGCTCGCTTCGCGGGTTGGGATTGGCGGCGGCGATGGCCGCGATGAAGGCCCGGGCGGCGGCAGGGCTGATCGGCTTGCCGACTGCCTTCCGGGGTGCGCGCGGCGGGGTGGGGGATCCAGCGGCGGATCTGGGGGGCATGAGGGTTTTGTTGCAGAGAGCCTGGGCCGCGCACAAGATCGGGCGAGCCGGGGAGAGGTGATGGCGGAGCAGGCAAGATCCTTGTTCGAGGCGGTCATCGTCCCGCATCGCAGCCTCTCGCGGCGCGGGCTCGGCACCGTGATCGGCGCCATCGCGGCGCTCTCCGCGCTGGTGAGCTTCCTCTGCTGGCGGCTCGGCGCTTGGCCGATCGTCGGGTTCAACGGTGCCGAGATCGGCTTTGCCGTATTCGCGCTCGTCTGGCACGCCGGCAGCGCCGATCGGAGAAGCGAGGTCCTGCTGCTGAGCGAGGCCGGACTCCGCGTGGTGCGCAGTGGGCCGCGCGGCCGGCATGAGGAGACGGTGCTGCCCGTGGGCTGGCTTCGGGTGGCGCTGGAGGAACGGCGCGGCCGGGTGCCGGCACTGATGCTGCGGGCGCCGGGCATCGCGCTTCCGGTGGCCGAGGCTCTCGGCGAGGCGGAGAAGCGCAGCCTGGCCGCCGCGCTCTCCGAAGCGCTCGAACGGCTCCGCCACCCAGTGTTCGACAATCCCCAGCTCAGGGATTGACCAGGGTCATCACAAAGCGAGCTCCCAGTTCTGCCCGACGAGATCCTTGCCGAAGGAATGGTGCCGCTCCTCGGCGACGAGCGTGAAGCCGGCGTCCTGGTAGATGCGCCGCGCCGCCGCCAGCACGTCATTGGTCCAGAGGGTGAGTTTCCGATAGCCCTTGAGCCGGGCGAAGCGGATGCATTCCCCGACCAGCCGCCGCCCGAGGCCTGATCCGCGCGCGTGCGGCTCGACATAAAGGAGCCGGAGCCTGGCGATCTCGTCGGAGACGCGGACGACGAAGACCGAGCCGACGATGGCCCCTTCCCGTTCGGCGATCCAGGCCCGATCCCGTTTCGGATCGAAGGCGCGGAGGAACTCCGCGCCGATCTCCGCGACCAGGGCCTCATAAGTTTCGTCCCAGCCATATTCCTGGGCGTAGAGAAGCGCCTGGCGATGCACGATCCAGCCGATATCGCCGATCTGATGCGGCCGCAGGAGGATCGGTGCCGGCGCCGCCGGCCGCTCGCCGAGCAATTCCTCCACGGTCGCCATCGCACGGGTGAGGCGCTCGGTCTCCTCCGGATCGAGCGGCCCGAGCAGCGCCGCCACCTGCTCGCGCGATCCCTGGTCCAGCGGCGCGAAAGCGGCATGGCCGGCCTCGGTCAGGCCGAGCACCGCCTGGCGGCCGTCCGAGGCGGAGGGCGCCCGGACGATCAGGCCGCGCGCCTCGAACCTCTTGAGGATGCGGCTGAGATAGCCGGGATCGAGCCCAAGCTCGCGACCGAGCAGGCTCGCCGTAAGCCCGTCATGATGGGCCAGCTCATAGAGCACGCGGCTTTCCGCCAGGGAAAAGGCGCTGTCGAGCAATCCCTCCCCCAAAAGCCCGAGCCTGCGCGTATAGAACCGGCTGAAGCGGCGCACCGTGGTGATGGCATCCGGCCCAGAGCGTATCGATCTGGCTGTCTGCTCCTTCATGGGGTTATCCTCCCATGACGGAGTCAACAGTTTTATTTGACTATGTCAAGTTTTGACGGGAACGCCAGACTTTGTTCCTCGCCCCTTTATTCCTCATCGGGCGCGAGGGACTTGATCAGCTCGAAGACACGCTTGCGGATCGCCGGGTCGGAGATGCGGTAATAGGCCCGGACGAGATCGAGCGTTTCGCGGCGGTTGAAGCGGGCATCATTGCCGAAGCTCTCCTGCCCTTCGGCGAAGCCACCGAGCGGAATCGTCGCCGGCGGCGGCGCGGCGCCGCCGACCGCTTCCGGCATGTCGTCGAAGAAGAAGCTGATCGGCACATCGAGCACGCGCGCGAGATCGAACAGCCGCGAGGCCCCGACACGATTGATCCCGCGCTCGTATTTCTGCACCTGCTGGAAGGTCAGGCCAAGCGCATCGCCGAGGCGTTCCTGGGAGAGACCAAGGAGGGTACGGCGGAGGCGAATGCGCGAGCCGACATGGATATCGATCGGGCTTGCCCGGCTTTCCCGCTCGGGACGCTCACCATCGTCGCTCGCGGCTGGAGTGGGGGCAGGCGTGCTCCAGCTCATTCCGCGACCCGAAGGCCCGCGACTCGAAGGAAAGCATTCATCGGGTCATCGGCCATCCGCCCTGAGTGAGGATCGCCGCCGGGGGGATCAGACCGATCGTCCGACGCGGGTTGCATGCTAACGTCGCAACCTCCGGTGTCAACAACTTTGTTAAAATCGAGTGAACGCCTCGCCTTTAGAGATTTTACGTTAACTTTTGCGGGCTCGCGAGGACAGACTCGCCAACCCGGCGAGAATGATGACCGATATGACGAGCAGGAGCGGAATCAGCCGGCCGTAACGCGCATAGAGCGTGGGCGGCAGCG
>JASHVY010000432.1 GCA_030044345.1 Acetobacteraceae bacterium
CCACCGCGCCATCGCGCGTCTTGGCCGCCAGTCGGCGCAACTCGCCGGCCGAAAACTCGGCTCGGGTGATCTCAATCGCCTTGCCCATCTGCATGACCCTCCCGAATCGCTCCAGGCCATACCGAATCGTACTCACCCCGATTCGGGAATCCCCCTAGAGAGTCATCCTTTCCGTCAGCTGGTATTATACTTACGAGTGACGTTGGCAAGGAGAGCGGAGCACCCGACACGATTCGAACGTGTGGCCTCTACCTTCGGTGGGCAACGCTCGCCACTGGCGAAAGACGCAGACCTGTTCGCGGTGGCCAGCAAAGGGGAACTCACGTGTTGAGCGCGACCACCTGGGCTATGATTGCTCGCAGACGGGCCGCGTCCGAACCTTCTTTCGAAAACCGCTCAGCCAGCACGCGGATCAAGTCCGCTTCGGCTTCTGGGACCCCATCAGCGGAGTCGCCGTCTTTCGATTGCGCGGCCTTTCCCTGCAAGGCTGCGGCAAGCACCTTTTCAACGCGCTTCGCCGCCTCAAGAGACGGGTCGCGTTGCACATGCGCGTAGATCGCGGTTGACCGGAGGTTCGCGTAACTCAGGATCGCCCTAGTGAGTGCCAATGCCTCACCGCTCGAGGTGGCCGTCGATCCGAGCGTGTGCCTCAGCGTGTGTGGGGTGACGTCGGGCAACTTGGCGATCTTGGTCACCTCCGCCCAGACTTTGCGCGTGCTCTGGTAGAAGCCTTTGCCCGTCTCGGCCGGAAACACGTAACCCGACCCCCGATCTTTCAGAAGCTCCGCGAGGAGCGCCGCGGCCGCCGGCCCGAAGGGACGGACGGACTTTCCGGTCTTCGTATCGTCGAACTCGAACAGGCTCTCGTCCAACTTGACCTCGTGGACCTGGAGTTCCGCGATTTCGTTTCGCCGACAGCCGGTCAGCGCCCAAAGCCGTACGATCGCGACGGCCTTTGGATTGGCGCCCCCGGCCTCGACCTGGTTGAATGCCTCTCCTAGCCGCGAGACTTCCTCCAGCGTGAGAAAGCGTCCGCGGCGGTTGTCCGTCTTTCTCACCGACGCGTTCTCAAAGGGGTTGGTAGTGACGAAGCCATGGCGGGCCCCGAAGCTGAATACGGCCGACAAGTCGCACACGACCTTTCGCGCCGCGCCTTCGCCGTCACGAACGATGACGCGCTTCCGCTGGGCTTCTATGCGCCGGCGCAGATCGTGGGTGATGCACGCAAGCACGGCGTCGAGGTACGGCCGGTCTCGGTCAACCACAGCCGATGGGATTGCACGCTGGAGCCTGCGGAAGGGCGATTCCTGTCGTTGCGTCTGGGCATGCGGATGGTGAAGGGTCTATCAAATGCCCACGAGGCCGAGAGCGTCGCCATGCACGGCGAACGGCCCTATGGCAACGCGGAGGAGCTCCGGCGCCGTGCCCGGGTTCCTGTGGCGGCCCTCGAGCGCCTGGCTGAGGCCGATGCGCTCCACGGTCTAGCGCCGAACCGGCGGGCGGCTCTCTGGGCCGCCCGTGGCCTGCGGGACGACACGCTGCCGCTCTTCGCCGCGGCGGATAGGGGCCGCATGAGCAAGCAACCGCTACGGACCCAACTCAGATATCCCATGAAATTATATCCGATCTCGATAGCGGACATGCTGTGGTTCGACATGGAAGAAGGGCCGTCGCCGGTGGCCGGTCTCCGACCTATCAATGGCGCCTAATGTCGTCGATTGGCGCTTCTTTTGAGTTGCAGAAGGGCTAACAACAGTTCGTCGCGACGGCTGGCAAGGCGCTCAACATCGGTCACGCGCATTTCCTCCGCAACGCCTTGCGCAACGGCCGCATTCAGATCTTTGCTGAGGGTGACATCGCCCAAGTCGCACCACCAGTCTGCCATCGGCGGCCCCAAATGGTCGAGCACATGGGCGATACCGCCGATGCCCCCGGACAGGTGCAGATTGAGAAAGGGGCCGAGCAGCGCCCAACGGAGTCCCGGACCCTCTGCAATCGCCGTGTCGATATCTTCGACCGACGTGATCCCCTGCTCCACCAGGTAGAAGGCCTCACGCCACAAAGCCGCCTGAAGACGATTGGCGACGTGCCCCTTGATTTCGCGCCGGATTCGTATGGTCTTCTTGCCGATCGACTCATAGAAAGCCAGGGCCCGGTCGATGGACACCTCGGATGTTCGGCGGCCGCCGGCCACCTCCACCAGGGGCATCAGATGCGGGGGATTGAACGGATGGCCCAGCAATACCCGTTCGGGATATGTCGCCGCATCCTGGATGTCGCTGATCAGGATACCTGACGAACTCGTCGCGATCAGGCAGTCGGCAGGGACCGCCGCAGAAATCCTGGCCAGAAGGTCACGCTTCACATCGACCCTTTCCGGGCCGCTTTCCTGGACGAATGCGCAGCCCGCGACGGCGCGCGTGAGGTCCGGGTCGAAGTGCAGCCGGCTTCGCAAGGCGCCTTCCACGAGACCCAAGCCCTCCAGCGCGGGCCAGAACCTGTCGACGAGTGTCCGCAGTCGCTTCTCAGCTCCCTCCGCGGGATCGCTCGCGGCGACATC
>JASHVY010000433.1 GCA_030044345.1 Acetobacteraceae bacterium
AAGCCCGCCTGCCAGAACCGGTCGAAATCCACGATCTCGATGCCCATGCGGCCGCAAATCATGCGCGTGTGCTCATACATCACACGCAGCCACGTCGCGGCATCGCGCTGCTCGGTGAAGCGCGGACGCACGCCGAGCGCATCGGCAATATCGGAGAAGATGGCGAAATCGTCGCGTGCCTCGCCTTGCGGCGGAATCGCCTGATGCATCGCCAGGATATAGCGGTCGTGCGTGCTCGCGCCGATATCGTCGCGCTCGAGCGAGGTGGTCGCCGGCAGCACGATGTCGGCGTGCCGCGCGAGAGGAGTCCACCACGGCTCATGCACGATGATCGTCTCCGGCTTCGCCCAGGCGCGCAGAAGGCGGTTGAGATCCTGATGATGGTGGAACGGGTTGCCGCCCGCCCAATAGATCAGCCTCGTGTCCGGATAGCGGAGCCGCCGCCCGTCATAGTCGTACTCGCCCCTCGGATGCTCGAGCATCTCGGTCAGCCGCGCGACAGGAATGAAGCTCTCCGCCGGATTGGTGAGCGCCGGCAGCCTGACCGCCGGCACCTCCGCGCGCGGCGCGCCCATGCCGCCGATGCTGCCATGGCCAAAGGCAAAGCCTTGGCCCGGCCTGCCGATGCCGCCCAGCATGGCGGCCAGCGCCACCAGCATCCAGAAGGGCTGCTCGCCATATTCCGCGCGCTGCAACGCCCAGGTCGCGGTGAGCATCGTCGGCACGCGCGCGCAATCGCGCGCGAGCGCCGCGATGACATCGGGAGCGATTCCGGTGATCGGCGCCGCCCAATCGGGAGTCTTTGCGATGCCATCCGTCTCGCCACGGACATAGGCGGCGAGCCGGTCGAACCCCACGGTGCAGCGCGCCAGGAAATCCTGATCGGTCCGGTTCTCCACGAGCAGCACATGCGCCATCGCGAGCATCAGCGCCGTATCAGTGCATGGACGGATGGGCAGCCATTCGCCAGGCGCATCGCCTCGCAGCGGCGAGACGCTGACGAGCCGCACCCCGGCCGCCGCCGCGCGCTCGGCCGAGCGCCGCATCAGATGCTCGCCGCCGCCGCCCGAATGCGCCTGGCCGTTGCCGTAGCGCATGCCGCCAAAGCAGACCATCAGCCGGGCGTGGCGCGCAATGTCGCGCCATTCGGCCACCGGCCCCGTGATGCTCGTATTGTCGCCGAGGATATGCGGCATCAGCGTCATGCCGGCGGCGTAGGAATAATTGGTGAGCTGACCGGTATAGCCGCCTGCGGCCGAAAGCAGGCGGTGCAGCTGCTGGCGCGCATGATGGAAGCGGCCCGCGGAGGACCAGCCATAGCTGCCGCCGAAGATGCTTGCCGCGCCCCATATGTCCCGCACGCGGGCGATCTCTCCGGCAACGAGCGCGATCGCCCGATCCCAGGGCAAGGGAACGAACCGCTCTCCGCCGCGCAGCGTGCCGCCCGCCCGGTCGCCGGCGAGCCAGCCCTCCCGCGCATAGGGCCGGTCGATCCGCGAGGGCGCATGCACCGAAGAGGGAATGCTGCGCAGCAATCCGGGTGGCGCGGGGTCCCGGCCGAACGGACGCACCGAAGCGAGGCGGCCACCCTCCACCACGGACGTGAACGCGCCCCAATGCGCGGCATGCGGTCTCAGTTCCGTCACGCGATGCATCTCCAATGCCGAAAGCTGCGCCGATCGCACCGGAGCGACAAGGAGCCCGGCGGGTCGGAACGGTGCGGGGTTCACCTCCGAAGGGCGGAGGAGTAGAGTATGACGATACGTGGAACGACACGTGGAACGACTGGCGCGACCATCCGTCCGCCTGGACGCCCCGATGGAGAGATCGAATGACCCCGCCTCGCGCGAATTCGGCCGCTGCCCGAGATATCGCCAACGCAATCCACCCCTATACCGATCTGAAGGCGCATCTCGAAACCGGCCCACTCGTCATCACCCGCGGCAAGGGCGTGCGGGTATGGGATGAGACCGGCAAGGAATATATCGAAAGCGTGGCCGGGCTCTGGTGCGCCTCGCTCGGCTTCGACAATGAGCGGCTGGTCGAGGCGGCGGCGCGGCAGATGCGCAAGCTGCCCTTCTATCACGGATTCACCGCCAAATCGCATGAGCCGCTGATCGATCTCTCGGAGATGCTGATCGAGCGTGCTCCGGTGCCGATGAGCAAGGTGTTCTTCGCGAACTCCGGCTCGGAAGCGAACGATTCGGCAATCAAAATGATTTGGTATTTCAACAATTCACTGAACCGGCCCAAGAAGAAAAAGCTCATCGGCCGGCTCAAGGGCTATCACGGCATCACGCTCGCGGCCGCCTCGCTCACCGGCCTGCCGGCCAACCATCGCTCGTTCGATGTGCCTTTGCCCGGTTTCGTGCACACGATGACGCCCCACTTCTATCATGGCGCCGAACCGGGCGAGTCCGAGGATGAGTTCGCCACGCGCTGCGCCGAGGAGCTGGAGAAGCTGATCCTCACCGAAGGGCCAGACACGGTCGCGGCGATGTTCGCCGAACCGGTGATGGGTGCGGGCGGCGTGATCGTGCCGCCGCGCGGATATTTCCCGAAGATCCAGGCGGTTCTTTCCAAATACGATGTCCTGCTGGTCGCCGATGAGGTGATCTGCGGGTTCGGCCGGACCGGCAATTACTGGGGCAGCCAGACTCTCGATATCCGGCCCGACATCCTCACCTGCGCGAAAGCCCTTTCTTCATCCTTCCTGCCGATCAGCGCGGTGATGGTGAATGAGCGGGTGTTCCAGGCGCTCGCCGAGGAATCGCACAGGATCGGCACCTTCGGCCATGGCTTCACCTATTCGGGCCATCCGGTCTCGGCGGCGGTCGCGATCGAGACGCTGAAGATCTACGACGAGACGGATATCATCAGCCATGTGCGTCGGGTCGGGCCGCATCTGCAGCAGGAGCTGCGGCGCCGCTTCGCCGGGCATGAGCTGGTGGGCGAAGTGCGCGGGGTGGGGCTGATCGCCGCCCTGGAGCTCGTCGAAGACAAGGAAACCCGCAAGAATTTCGAGCCGTCGCGGAAGATCGGGCCGCGCTGCACGAAGCTCCTCGAAAAGCACGGGGTGATCGGCCGCCTGATGGCGGGGGACGTGATGGGGCTGAGCCCGCCGCTCATCATCACCGAAGCGGAGGTGGATGAAATGCTGACCCGCATCGGCCATGCCCTCGACGAGCTTGCCGTCGAGGTCCGCCGTGAGAAGCTCGCCCTGGTCAAGTAAGATAAGACCGGCTTCACCCTGCCGGAGAAGGCTCCGGCAGGCTCACGGCTTTGGCGGGTCGCTCCCTTCCCGCCGCAAGCCATCGCGATCTCTCATATTCTTTCCACCGGCTGCCGCAAAGCGGTCCGGTGGCGGGGATTGAGGTCAGAAACCCTCGCGCTCAAGCCGCTTGCGCTCGAGCTTGCGGGCCCGGCGCACGGCCTCGGCGGCCTCGCGGGCCCGCCGTTCGGACGGCTTCTCATAGTGCCGCCGGAGCTTCATCTCGCGGAATATCCCCTCCCGCTGCATCTTCTTCTTGAGCGCCTTCAGCGCCTGGTCGACATTGTTGTCACGCACCAATACTTGCACTTGGCCGCCTTCTCCTTTCCGCCGCCGCGCCCCGGCCGATCCGGAGCGCCCCGCTTCCGGCGCGAGCACCGGAAAGGCGCGCCCTATAACACCCCGCCCGGTCTCGCAAAACCCCTGCCACCGAACAATCTTGGTTCCGTCATGGCCATCCTCAAGATTGCCCGCATGGGCCACCCGATCCTCACCCGCCGCGCCGAGCCGGTCGCCGACCCCCGATCCGGCGAGACGCGGCGGCTGATCGCCGACATGATCGAGACCATGCTGGATGCAGGCGGGGCCGGGCTCGCAGCCCCCCAGGTCCATGTGCCGCTCCGTCTCTTCGTCTTCCGCGTCTCGCCGGAACGGGCGAGCGGCGGGCCGGAGGACAGCCCCATGCCGGTCACGGTCGTGATCAACCCGGAGCTTGAGCTCTTGAGCGAGGAGCGGGAGCTTCGCTGGGAAGGATGTCTCTCGATCCCCGGTCTCCGCGGGGCGGTTCCGCGCGCCCCACGCATCCGCTATGCCGGTCTCGATGGCGAGGGAGAGAAGATGGAGGCATTCGCGAGCGGCTTTCACGCCAATGTCGTGCAGCACGAGTACGATCATCTGGACGGGATCCTCTACCCGATGCGGATGAAGGATTTTTCGCTCTTCGGCTTTGCCGAGGAGCTGGCACGGGCGGAGCCACAGGAGACTGGACAATAATGCTGGAGCGCAGCGCCGAGCGGGATGCGGCGATCCGGGCAACGCTGCCCCATGTGCCGCTGGATGGCTGGACCATGCGGGCGCTTCGCGCCGGCCTCGCCGCGCTCGGCGAGCCCCCGGAAACCGCGCGCAACCTCTTCCCGGGCGGACCCGTCGACCTGTTCGAGGCCTGGTGCGATCTCGCCGACCGCGAGATGGAGCAAGCCGCCTCAGGTCCTGAGGGTCTTAGAGCGGGTCTGGGGGAGGGCCTTGGCCTCACCGCCCGCGTGCGCGCCCTGGTGGCGCTCAGGCTTCGCCTTCTTCGCCCCCATCGCGAGGCGCTGAGACGGGGGTTGGCGCTCCTCGCGGCGGGCGGCCAGCCCGGAGCGGCAGCGCGCATCACGGCCCGCACGGTGGACAGCATCTGGCATGCGGCGGGTGAGCGCGCGACCGATTTCAGTTGGTACACCAAGCGCGCGAGCCTTGCCGCGATCTATGCCGCCACGCTCCTCTATTGGCTCACCGACCAGAGCGAGGGGGACGAGGCGACGCTCGCCTTTCTCGACCGAAGACTGGCTGGGCTTGCCGCGTTCGGCCGGCTCCGCCGCAATGTCTCCTCCGCCTGCGGGCGCGTTTTCCGGCTCCGGCGCGCCGCCTGACGAGAGGCGGAACCCGATCTCCGGATCGCTTCGTCCTTGAAGACTTGCTCCTAAGATCCTGAAGATTTTGCCGCTTCGGTCCGTCGTGCCGTCGTGCGGTAACCTGTTGTCAACTCATTTCGCAATTCTCTGTCACCTTCACGAAGCGGGCCGCATCGGCCCCCTTGTGGCGGGCCGGCGCTGCCGCTAATCCGCACCACCATTTCTGACATAAGGCGCGTCGATGTTCTCACGGCTGCTCGGGTTCATGTCCGCCGATATGGCCATCGACCTCGGCACCGCCAACACGCTCGTTTACGTCAAAGGGCGCGGCATCGTCCTTGCCGAGCCCTCGGTGGTGGCGATCGCCGATGTGCGGGGCCGCAAGCAGGTGCTGGCCGTGGGCGACGAGGCCAAGCAGATGCTCGGCCGCACACCGGGAAACATCTCCGCCATCCGGCCGCTGCGCGACGGCGTCATCGCCGATTTCGAGGTGGCGGAAGAAATGATCAAGCATTTTATCCGTAAGGTGCACAACCGTCGTATTCTCGCGAGTCCGTTGATCATCGTGTGTGTCCCTTCCGGATCGACCGGCGTCGAACGCCGCGCCATCCAGGAAAGCGCCGAGAGCGCCGGCGCCCGCCGGGTCCTCCTGATCGAGGAGCCGATGGCCGCGGCGATCGGCGCCGGCCTGCCGGTCACCGAGCCGGCCGGGAGCATGGTGATCGATGTCGGCGGCGGCACGACGGAGGTCGCCGTCATCTCGCTCGGCGGCATCGTCTATTCGCGCAGCGTCCGGGTCGGCGGGGACAAGATGGACGAGGCGATCATCAGCTATATCCGGCGCAATCATAACCTCCTGATCGGCGAAGGCTCGTCCGAGCGGATCAAGATCGATATCGGCGCCGCGATGCCGCCGGACGAGAATGAGGAAGGCCCGTTGCGCGAAGTGCGCGGCCGGGATTTGATGAACGGCGTGCCGCGCGAGGTCGTCGTCAGTCAGCGTCAGATCTCCGAGAGCCTGACCGAGCCGGTCAGCGCGATCGTCGAAGCAGTGAAAGTGGCGCTGGAAAACACGCCGCCCGAGCTTGCCGCAGACATCGTCGACAAAGGCATCGTGCTGACCGGCGGCGGTGCGCTGCTCCACAGGCTCGATCACGTGCTGCGGGAGGCGACGGGGCTTTCCGTCGTCGTCGCCGAGGATCCGTTGCAGTGCGTCGCGCTCGGCACCGGACGGGCGCTCGAGGAAATGAAACGGCTTCGAAACGTCCTCACCACGATGTACTGAGTGGCGCTATTCTTAGCCGGGGATCATGGGCCGGAGAGCGCGCCGGCCAGTGGGTTGCCGATCTCCGGTTCTGGTTCACGGTTCGCTGGCCGGTCTCCGGGTGAGATCGTCCACGGCCGATCGGGGGTTCTAGTGGAGGAGAGAACGGGACGTGATCCGGCTTTCCATCCCAATGCGAGAGGCGCTCGAGAAGCTCAGCCTGCCATTCCTTATGGCAGCGGCGATCGGATTGATGCTGGCCGGGCGGATCGACAGCGGGCTTGCGGATCGCGCACGCATGGCGCTCGCCGACGCGCTGACGCCGATCTATTCCGGACTCTCGCGTCCCTACGCGCGGATGACGGAGGCCTTCGGCAGGCTGCAATATCTTTGGGATCTCGCTTCCGAGAACGCAGAGCTTCGGGCGGAGAATGCCGAGCTTCGACGCTGGCAGAGCGTGGCTCTGGCGCTGGAGGCCGAGAATGCGCGACTCAAGTCTGAGCTGCATTGGGTCCCGGACCCGGCCGTACCTTTCGTGACCGCGCGCGCGGTCGCCGATGCCGGCGGCCTCTATGACCGCGCGGTGCTCGTCGCACTCGCTCCCGGCATCGCCATGCACGTGGGCGAGATTGCGCTCGACGCGCATGGGCTGGTCGGACGGGTGACCGAGGTCGGCGCAGAGAGCGCGCGCGTGCTGCTCATCACCGATCTCAACAGCCGCATTCCGGTCAGGCTCGTGGCCAGCGACGCGCGCGCCATCGTCGCCGGCACCAATGGTCCGGACCCCGAGCTGCTCTATTGGCCGCCGGGCACGACGCCCGCCGAGGGCGAACAGGTGGTGACGAGCGGCATCGCCGGCGCCTTTCCGCCCGGCCTGCCGGTCGGCGCCGTCCACTATGTTCGGGGCGGCGTGCCCGAGGTGGTGCCTGCCGCCGAACTCGGCCAGTTCGGCGTGCTGCGCCTCTTCGATTACGGGCTGCACGGCATCATCTCGCCGGAAAGCACAGAGGCGGAGGGGCGCGGCCATGGAAGTTGACCGCACGCCCGGCATCCGACCTCGGCCGAGCCTCTGGCGCCAGATGGATGCGCTCGGCCGACAGAGCTTCCCTACGCTCGGCACGGCGGCAGGCATGCTGCTCGCTGCCGCTCCCCTCGGCCTGCCGGGCCAGGCCGAGCTGCTGCCCGGCTTCGCGCTTGCCTCGGTCTTCTTCTGGTCCTTGTTCCGCCCGGCCGCGATGCCGCCGGCTGTGGTCTTCGCGCTCGGGGTGCTTGCGGACCTGCTCGGCTTCGCCCCTCTCGGCGTGCGGGTGCTGATCCTGCTGCTCACGTACGGGATCGCGGTCGGCTGGCGACGCCGGCTCGCGAGTCAACCCTTCCTGCTCGTCTGGCTGCTGTTCATGGCCGTGGCCGCCGGCGCCGCTTTCCTCGAATGGGCCTGTGACTCGCTGCTGCTGCTGCAGCCTTTGCCGCTCGCGCCGGCGATCTTCGAGTTCGTGCTGACCGCCGGGCTCTATCCGCCGCTCGCCGCGCTGCTCACCCGGGCGCATCGCGGCATCGCCGCCTGGGAGCGCGCCTGAGCATGCGGCGGGAGAAGAAGCGGCTCAGCGTCTTTACCCGCCGGGCGCTTGTCGCTGCGCTCGGAGAGGCCGGCCTGTTCGGTCTGCTCGGCCTTCGCCTCTACCGGATGCAGGTGATCGACGGCGCGCGCTATGCGACGCTCGCCGCAGACAACCGGGTGAGCGCCCGGCTGGTGGCACCCCCACGCGGTGAGATCCATGACCGCAACGGAACGCTGCTCGCCGGCAACAAGCCGCATTGGCGGGCGCTCCTGATGGTCGAGGAAACGGCGGACGCGAAGGCCAGCCTTGCCGCCTTCACCCGGCTGATCCCGCTCGATCCGGCCGAGCAGGAGCGCATCGCGCATGCGATCCAGCTCCATCAACCCTTCATTCCGGTTCTGCTGCGCGATTATCTGAGCTGGGACGAGATGGCCCAGCTTGCCGTGAACGCGCCGGAGCTGCCCGGCATCGTCGTCGATGTCGGGACCACCCGCTTCTATCCTTTCGGGCCGGACTTCGCTCATCTCGTCGGTTATGTCGGGCCGCCGGCGCGCAGCCAGCTCGCCGACGCGCCGGTGCTGAGCCTCCCCGGCATGCGGGTCGGCAAGAGCGGGGTGGAACTGGAACGCAACCAGCCGCTCACCGGCCAGCCGGGCGTGATGCGGCTCGAGGTGAACGCGCTCGGGCGGGTGATCCGCGATTTGTCCCGCGATCCCGGCATGCCGGGGGAGACCGTGCGCCTGAATGTCGATGCGAAGCTGCAGCGGCTGATGGCTTCGCGGCTCGAGAAAGAGCAAAGCGCCGCGGCCGTGGTGCTCGATCTCCATAACGGCGCGGTGATGGCGATGGGGAGCACGCCCTCCTTCGACCCCACCCTCTTCGACACCGGTGTACCGGCGCGTCAGTGGAAGGCGTGGATTACGAACCAGCGGGCGCCTCTGCTCGACAAGGCGGGCACCGGGCTTTACGCGCCCGGCTCGACCTTCAAGCCGGTGGTGGCGCTGGCCGCCCTTTCCTCAGGTGCGATCACCCCCGGCACGCGCTTCTTCTGCCCCGGCTATTTCAAGCTCGGCCAGCATCGGTTCTGGTGCTGGAATCATGGCGGCCACGGTTTTCTCGATGTCACCAGCGCCATTTGCCAGAGCTGCGACGTCTTTTTCTATAATACCGCCCTTGCCACCGGGATCGACCAGATCGCCGCGATGGCTCGCCGCCTCGGCATCGGTGCTCCGCCGCCGGTCGATCTGCCGGGCTTCCGCGCCGGGTTCGTGCCGACACGGGAATGGCGGGAAGCAAGAGGCAAGCCATGGACACTCGGCGAGACCGTGATCCAGGGCATCGGCCAGGGCTTTGTTCAGGCGACGCCTTTCACGCTCGCGCTGATGGCCGCACGGGTGGCGACCGGCCGGGCGATCGCGCCGCGTGTCACCGCCGCCGTCGGAGCCGAGACAGTGCCGCCCGAACCCACGCCCGATCTCGGGATCCCCGAACCCTTTCTCGCCCTGGTGCGCCAGGGCATGCGGGAGGTAGTGAACAATCCCCTCGGCACCGCCTATGCCTCCCGCCTCTCCGATCCGAACGTACAGATGGCCGGCAAGACCGGCACCGCCCAGGTGTTCGACGGTCCGCAGGGGGTGGACACGGCGTCGCTGCCCTGGAGATTTCGCCCGAATGCGCTTTTCATCGCCTTCGCCCCCGCGGCCGCGCCGCGTTATGCGCTTTCGGTGGTGGTCGAGCACGGCAATGAAGGCGCGGATGCCGCGGCGCCGATCGCGCGTGATTTGATGGGGGCCGTGCTCGCCCGGGACCCGGCGAACCGGCAGATCGCCACCGGAAGTGTTCCGGGAACCATTCTTCCCGGCGAACCTCCCACATGATCACCGCCGAAGGAAGGCTGCTGCGCACCGCGGCCTTCGATCTCACGCGCAAGCTCACCGGCATCAACTGGTTCCTGGTGCTGCTGATCTCCCTTCTCGCCGCCGTCGGCGCTCTTTCACTTTATGCTGCGGCCGGTTCGTTCGCGCCCTATGCGAAGCCCCAGCTCATCCGCTTCGTCGCCGGCTTCGCCATCATGCTGGCGATCGCGCTCGTCGATATCCGCCTGATCGCGCGCGTCGCCTGGCCGCTCTATTTCGCAGCCTTGGCGATGCTGGCTCTCGTCCTGCGCTTCGGCTCGGTTGGGCTCGGCGCCGAGCGCTGGCTCTCGGTCGGAGGCATCGCGCTGCAACCGAGCGAGCTGATGAAGCTCGCCCTCGTGCTGGCGCTGGCGCATTGGTTCCATCGCGCTTCCTGGGAACGGATAGGAAATCCGGCCTTCCTTGTCCCGCCGCTGCTCACCATCCTGGCGCCGGTCGCGCTGATCCTCAAGGAACCCAATCTCGGCACCGCCGTGATCGTGCTCGCGATCGGGGCTGCGATCCTCTTTGCCGCGGGCGTCCGGCTATGGAATTTCGGCCTCGCCGCGGCGCTCCTCGGGGTCGCGGCGCCGATCGCCTATGCGCACCTGCATGCCTATCAGAAGGCCCGCATCCTTACCTTTCTTGACCCTGCGCGCGATCCGCTCGGCGCCGGCTACAACATCCTCCAGTCGAAGATCGCGCTCGGCTCGGGCGGACTCTGGGGCCAGGGGTTCATGCACGCTTCGCAAGGCAGCCTCGACTTCCTGCCGGAGAAGCAGACCGATTTCATCTTCACACTTTTCGCCGAGCAGTTCGGCTTCATCGGCAGCCTCGCCCTGCTTTCGCTGATCGCCCTGATCGTTTTCACCGCCATCGCGATCGGCCTCGGCTCGCGGCACCAATTCGGCCGCCTGGTGGCTTTCGGGATCGGCGTGAATTTTTTTCTTTATGCTTTCGTCAACGTCGCGATGGTAATGGGTGTCATTCCTGTCGGCGGCGTGCCGCTGCCGTTGGTCTCCTATGGCGGCTCCGCACTTTTGACGACGATGGCCGCTTTCGGCGTGCTGCTCTCGGTCCAGGTCCACCGCAATGTCGAGTTCGCGTCGCAGCAGCAAGAGAGTCTGTAGTCGGACCTCTCGTAAATTGTCGATGTTTCAAGCGGAAATGAATTTCGTTAAAGGCCAGGCCCAGGGCTTCAGCCTTGGCCCAGTCTTCTCCCAGGATCCGAAAAATCTGCCCGAGGCAAATCCCCCTTGGTGCCTTCCTCGTTGAAACCGCTCCCCATGATTGTCAGGCCCATGGTTGCCAGGCCCATGGTTGCCAGGAATGCGTCGGGTGTGTTTCGTTTCATACATGCCGACTCTTTCCGGTCGGGCACGGCTTGCCGGAATTCTCGGCTGGCCGGTCGCCCATTCCCGTTCGCCCCGGCTGCATGGATTCTGGCTTGAGCGCCATCGGATCGACGGGGCCTATGTCCCGCTCGCCGTGCCGCCCGAGCAGCTCGGCCTTGGCCTGCGCGGGCTGCTGGCCTGCGGCTTTCGCGGCTGCAATGTGACGCTCCCGCACAAGGAGGCCGCGTACGCGCTTTGCGATACGCTCAGCGAATCGGCGCGGCGTGTGCATGCGGTGAATACGCTCTTTTTCCACAACGGCAGGATTCACGGCAACAGCACGGATGGCGCCGGTTTCATCGCCAATCTCCGTGACCATGGAGTGAATCCCGCCGCCGGCCCCGCGTTGCTGCTCGGCGCCGGCGGTGCCGCGCGCGACATTGCCGCCGCCCTGCTGGATGAAGGTGCGAAGGTCTCCGTGACCAATCGCACCCCCGAACGCGCGGAAGCTTTGGCGCGCCTGCTTCCCGGGCTCGCCGTCATCGCCTGGAAGGATCGCGCGGCCGCGCTCGCCGATCAGGCCCTGCTCGTGAACGCCACCTCGGCCGGCATGGCGGACCGGCCTCCACTCGAGATTGCGCTTTCCCGCGCATCATCTTCGCTCGTCGTTGCGGACATCGTCTATGTTCCGCTGGTGACGCCGCTTCTCGCCGCCGCGCGTGCCCGCGGCCTCGCCACCGTCGGCGGTCTCGGCATGCTGCTGCACCAGGCGGTGGAAGGATTCGCCGCCTGGTTCGACATCGTTCCCGCGGTGGACCGGGAGCTTTTCGAATTCGTCGCCCAGGACCTCATCCCCGCCAAAAGCAGAGATTGAACGGGGCGGAGACTGACCAGGAGCGCCGAATGCGGGTGATCGGGCTGACCGGAGGGATGGGGATGGGCAAATCGACGGCGGCGGAAATCTTTCGCCGCGCCCGCATTCCGGTGTTCGATGCCGATCGCGCCGTTCATGATCTCGAGGGGCCGGGCGGCAGCGCAGTCAGGCCGATCGCGGCCGCATTTCCCGGGGTCGTTACGGATGGCTTCGTGGACCGTGCCCGCTTGCGCGCGCGGATCGTTGCAGATCCAGCCGCGCTCACCCGGCTCGAGTCCATTCTCCATCCGCTGGTGCGTGCCAAGGAGCGGGCCTTCCTTGCCAGGGCGCGACGCGAACGAAGACGGCTCGTCGTGCTCGATATCCCGCTCCTCATCGAGACCGGCGGCGAGCAGCGTGTGGACGAGGTGGTGGTGGTTTCCGCACCCGCCGCGGTGCAGCGGGCGCGCCTCGGACGACGAGGAAAGATGCAACCGGGCGAGCTTTCCGCCATACTCGCCCGGCAAATGCCGGATCGGGAAAAGAGGCGTCGGGCCGATCTCGTGGTGCCGACGGGGCTCTCCCGCTATCACGGGCAGCGCGTGCTGCGCCGCCTGATCGGGGAGCTTGTCGCGTGACGCGATCGGTATTGCTCGATACCGAAACGACCGGTCTCGATCCCGCGCTGGGGCACCGGGTGATCGAAATCGCAGCGATCGAGCTCGGCAACGATCTGCCGACCGGGAAATTCTTCCACCACCTGCTCGATCCCGAACGCCCGGTTCCGGCGGAGACGACCGCAATCCATGGCTTCACCGACGCGGATCTCAGAGGCAAGCCGCGCTTTTCGGAAGTGGCGCAGGACCTGCTCGCCTTCCTCGGCGGCGATCCGATCATTGCCCACAACGCGCCGTTCGACTTCGCCTTCCTCGATGCCGAGCTGGCGATTTGCGGCCTCTCCAGGCTCGATCGCCGGCGGATGGTCGACACGCTCGCCCTCGCGAAGTCCCTCTTCCCGGGCATGACGAATTCGCTCGACGCGCTCTGCCGGCGCTTTGCGATCGATCTCTCGGAGCGCAGCAGCCACAACGCCCTGCTCGACTGCCGGCTGCTTGCCGCGGTCTATGTCGAGCTTACCGGCGGGCGGCAGCGCGGCCTCGCGCTCGAACACGCGGCGGGCGCACCGCGTGCGGTGCTTGTCGGCCGGCGCGAGCGGATACCGCGCCGTATTGTTCCGACGCCCGACGAAACCGCCCGGCACGCCGCATTCCTCGCGCGCTTCAAGGCGCCGCTATGGCAGAAAGATTGAGGATCTGGCCGTTTCGCCTGTCCGTGCGCCCCGTCGCAGTGGTGGTCGGGCTCGTCATCGTCGCCACACTCGGCGTCTGTGCCGGGTTCGTCGCGGTCTCGGCCGAGCAGTTGAAATCTGCGCTTGCTGAGGCCCAGCAGGCGCGCGACGTCGATGATGCGACCGAAGGCTTCGCTCGCGCGATGATGGGGGCCGAGCTCAGCCAGCGGGAGCTTCTGCTCACCGGCAACGCCGCCGATTTCGGCCGCTTCGAGGACGCCGCGGCCCAGACCCGGGCCGCGCTCGATCGGCTTGCCGCCGAGGTGCCGCAGAATGCCTGGCTCGGCCCGCGGCTCGAGATTCTCTCGCTCCTGGCTCAGACCCACCTCTCCGCGCTCGAAACCGTGGCCCGGGCGCGCATCGCCGGACCGCATGCGGCGCTGCCGCTGACGCGAGACGTCATCGTGGCGGGCCAGACCGATGCGGCGGCGATCCGGGATGCGATCGCGGAGATCAGCGAAGAAGCCGCGGTGCGCCGCCGCGGCGACACCGTCGCCCTGGAGCAGGGCCGCGAACAGGTCGTGCTTGGCCTCACGGTCGCAACGGTGGCGGGGACGCTGCTGGTCGGCGTTGCCACGGTCAGCATTCTGCTCAGCCGCCGCCGGCGGCTCGCGGTGCAGGCGAGCCTGCGCCGCGAAAGCGAGCGGCTCGCCGCCATGGTCAATCATATCCGTGACGGCGTTGCGGTGTTCGACCCCCAGGATCGGCTGGCGCTCTGGAACACCGCCTTCTTCCCGACGACAGGCCTTCCGCCCGAGCTCGGCAGGAGAGGCACGAGTTTTGCCCGCTTCGCCGCCGCCGCAGCCGACTGGTTCCCTCCGTTGCTCGACGAGCCGCGCCCGCGGGCCGAGCCGGTCGTGGCGGAAATGCACCGGCAGGGGCGGGTGCTCGAGGTCTGGCGCAGCGCGCTGCCGGACGGTGGCCAGATCCTCGCCGTGGCCGACATTTCCAAACGGGTCGAGGCCGAGCAGATGGCGCGCCAGGCGCAGAAGATGGACGCGCTCGGCCAGCTCACCGGCGGCATCGCCCACGACATGAGCAACCTGCTGCAGGTCATCTCGGCCAATCTCGAGCAGCTCGCAAGCGGGCTGCCGGCCGAAGGAGGCTTGCGCACACGGCTCGACTCGGCGATGGCCGGCGTTGCCCGCGGCGCCAACCTGACCCGGCACCTGCTTGCCTTCGCCCGCCGCCAGCCGCTCGCGAGCGAAGTGATCGCGCCCGGCGAGCTCCTGGAAGGAACGGCCGAGCTCCTGCGCCGGACGCTCGGAGAGATGTACGAAGTCCGTCTCGCGCTCGACGAGCGCGAGACCTTATGGACCATCCGCACGGACCCGCAGCAGCTCGAGAATGCGGTCCTCAATCTCGCCCTCAATGCGCGGGATGCCATGCCCGAGGGCGGGCGGCTGGTGATCATCGTCACCAACCGGGTGCTCGACGAGAGCTATGCCGCCCATCATGCCGAGGTGACACCGGGCCAGTACGTGATGATCGCGGTGGCGGATACCGGCAAGGGCATGGGCGCGGAGCAGATCGTGCGCGCCGTGGAGCCCTTCTACACCACTAAGGGCACAGGCCATGGCACCGGCCTCGGCCTTTCCATGGTCTATGGGCTGGTCCGCCAGAGCGGCGGCCATCTGCATATCGACAGCGCTCCGAGCGAGGGAACCACCGTCAGGCTCTATATCCCGCGCACGCACATCCCGCTCACCGCGCCGGTCCGCCCGCATCAGCCCACGCTCGCCGCCAACGAGCTCGTGCTGGTGGTGGAGGATGACCAGGCCGTGCGCGCGGCCGCGGTCAGCAGCCTGCGCGATCTCGGCTACCGTACCCTCGAGGCCGAGAATGCTGACGCGGCCCTCGCGTTCCTCCGCGCCGGCGCCAAGCCCGACGTGCTGTTCACCGATGTGGTGATGCCCGGCAATGTCGGAGCGACCGAGCTCTCGCATGCGGCCCGCACGATGCTGCCGGGTATCGCGGTGCTTTTCACGACCGGCTACACGGACAATCCGAGCCTCTCCACCGAGCTGCTCGAGCCTGGAGCGAGGCTCCTGCGCAAGCCCTGGACACGCTCCGTCCTCGCCGACGCCATTCGCCAGGCCTTGCGGACGGCACTCGCCGAGCGTGCGCGCCAATTGCCGTCACAAGGGCTCAGAGTACTGCTGGTCGAGGATGAACCGCTGGTGCGCGAGACGACCGCTGAGCTGCTTGCCGCCATGGGCCACAGCGTGCGCGCCACCGGATCGGCGGCCGAGGCGCGGCTCGCGGCGAGCGATGCCGATCTGGTGATCGCCGATGCCGGGCTGCCGGACGCCGACGGAGCTCGGCTCGTTGCGGAGTTCCTCAAGGAACGGCCGAATCTGCCGACGATCATCGTCTCGGGGCGCGAGGCGCACATGCTGGGCGATCCCGGCGTGATATGGCTCGAAAAGCCCTTCGACGAGGCGCAGCTCCGCCAGGCGATCGCCTGCGCCTGCGCCAAGACGGAGGCGCGGGCCGCCTAGCGTGATGACCGAAGGCGGGCTCGCCGCAGGTCTGAATCACGCGGGAAAACAATGACCGACCGACGGATTTTGCGGATCAACGGCAGAAGCCCATATTGTTCCGGCTTGGCCCGCCGGGCCGCTCCGTCTGGTGCGTCATCCGGGCGTTCGGAGTTCTCGATGCGCTATGTTTCCACGCGCGGGCAGGCGCCCGTGCTCGATTTCGCCGGGGTCCTGCTGGCCGGGCTTGCCGAGGATGGCGGGCTCTATGTGCCGGAAACCTGGCCCAGCTTCTCGGCCGCCGAGATTCGCGCCCTGCGGGGCCTTCCCTATGCCGAGCTGGCGGCGAGGGTGATGGCTCCGTTCGTGGGCGAGGCGATGCCGCGCCTCGAGCGGCTTTGTGAAGAGGCTTATGTCGGCTTCGACCACCCTGCGGTGGTGCCGCTCATGCAGCTCGAGACCGGGCTCTGGGTCCAGGAACTGTTCCACGGACCAACGCTCGCCTTCAAGGACCTCGCGCTGCAGCTCGTCGGGCGGATGTTCGAGGAGGTTCTGCGCGGCGAACGTCTCACCATCGTCGGCGCGACATCGGGCGACACGGGTGCTGCGGCAATCGAGGCGCTCAAGGACCGAAGCGGCATCGCGATCGCCATCCTCCACCCCGAGGGACGGGTGAGCGAGGTGCAGCGCCGGCAGATGACGACGACAGCTTCGGCCAACGTGGCCAATATCGCCATCAGGGGCAGCTTCGATGACTGCCAGGACCTCGTGAAGGCGATGTTCGCCGATGCGGAGTTCCGCCGCGAGATGCGGCTTTCCGCGGTCAACTCGATCAACTGGGCGCGGATCGCCGCGCAGATCCCCTATTATTTCGCGGCCGCCCTCGCCCTCGGTGCGCCCGAGCGGGAAGTCGCGTTCAGCGTGCCGACCGGCAATTTCGGCAATGTGCTGGCGGCCTGGGCGGCGGCAAGGATGGGGCTGCCCGTCGCCCGGCTCATCGTTGCCTGCAACCAGAACGATATCCTGGCGCGTTTCCTTGCGGCGAACGATATGTCCGTCCGTCCCGTCCTGCCGTCCCTGGCCCCCTCGATGGATATCCAGGTGAGCTCGAATTTCGAGCGCCTGCTGTTCGAGCTCCTCGATCGCGATCCGCAGGCGGTGGAGCGGATCATGCTCGGCTTCCGCCGGGAGGGACGAATGGCGGTGCCCGCCGCGGCTTGGGAGCGGATGCGGGCGGTCTTCTCCGGCTTCGCGCTCGACGATGCGGGAACCGAGGCGGAGATCGGGCGGCTCCACAGGGTTTCGGGCTATCTCGCCGACCCGCACAGCGCGATCGGGATCGCCGGCGCCCGCGACGCTTCGATCGCCGGCAGGATCGCGCCATCGGTGCCCCGGATCGCAGCAGCGACGGCGCATCCGGCCAAGTTCGCTCCGGCGGTCGAGCGGGCGAGCGGAGTGCGGCCCACCCTTCCCGCCCGGCTTGCCGACCTTTATCAACGGCCCGAGCACTGCGCCGTGGCCGGAAACGACCTTGTTGCCGTCGAGGGACTGGTGCGCGCCCTCGCCGAGCGAACCGCCGGTTTGGGGATTGCCGCATGAACGATGAAAATGTCCGCGTGACCCGCCTCGCCTCCGGCCTCACCGTGATCACCGAGGAGATGAAGCGGGTGGAGAGCGTCTCGCTCGGCGCCTATGTCGCCGCGGGCGCGCGTTTCGAGACCGCCGAGGAGAACGGGGTCTCGCATTTCCTCGAGCATATGGCCTTCAAGGGCACCGAGCGACGCACGGCGGCGGCGATCGCCGAGGAGATCGAATCGGTCGGCGGCCACATCAACGCCTATACGGCACGCGAGCAGACCGCCTATTACGTCAAGCTGCTCAAGGAGGATCTCGCGCTCGGCGCCGACATCATCGGCGATATCCTTGCCCACAGCACGTTCGAGCCGGAGGAGCTGGAGCGTGAGCGGGCAGTGATCCTCCAGGAGATCGGTCAGGCGAACGACACGCCCGACGACATCATCTTCGATCACTTCCACGAGGCGGCCTATCCGGAACAGCCGATCGGCCGGCCGGTGCTCGGCACGTCCGACGTGATCGAGCGGATCAAGCGCGGCAGCCTGCTTTCCTATATGCAGGCGCATTACGCGGCCGGGAACGTGGTGCTGGCGGCGGCAGGCGCGCTCAAGCACGAGGAAGTCGTTTCGCTTGCCGAGCTTCATTTCACCGACCTCGTCGAGCGCGTGCCGCCGCCCGCGGTGCCGGCGCATTACAGCGGCGGGGAGTATCGCGAGACCCGCGAGCTCGATCAGGTGCACGTGGTGCTCGGCTTTCCATCGGCCGCTTATGCCGATCCCGATTTCTACGCGGTGCTGTTGCTGGCGACTCTGCTCGGCGGCGGCATGTCCTCTCGCCTCTTCCAGGAGGTGCGGGAAAAACGCGGCCTCGTCTATTCGATCTACAGCTTCACCGAGCCTTATCGGGATGGCGGCCTCTTCGGCATCTATGGCGGCACGGGCGAGCGCGAGGTGGAAGAGCTGATGCCGGTGGTGCTCGAGGAGCTGCGCAAGGTCCAGAAGGACGTGGCCGAGGCGGAGCTCGCGCGGGCACGGGCCCAGGTGAAGGCCTCGCTGCTGATGTCGCTCGAAAGCACTGGCAGCCGTTGTGAGCAGCTCGCCCGGCAATGGCAGGTGTTCGGCCGCGTCATCCCGGTCGCCGAGACGGTGGCGAAGATCAATGCGGTGACGCCGGAGGAAATCGGCCGGGCCGCCGCACGGCTCTTCCGCGCGCCGCCGACGCTTGCCGTGCTCGGCCCGGCGGCGCGTGTGCCGGAGCTCGCGGCGATCGCCGGACGGCTCGCTGCATGAGCGAGCCTTCTTCGCTCGAACTGCTGGCCGATCTTCTGGCCAAGGCGAAGGCGGCGGGCGCGGACGAAGCGGATGCGGTGCTGGTCGGCAATGCCTCCCTCTCGCTCGCGCGCCGCCTCGGCCGCGTAGAGCATCTGGAGCGGGCGGAGAGCCGCGATCTCGGACTTCGGGTCTTCGTCGGAAAGCGGGCGGCGATCGTCTCGACCGGGCGTGTCCAACCCGCAGAATTTGCCGCACTCGCTGTGAAGGCGGTGGCGATGGCGCGGGTGGTGCCGGAAGACCCGCATATCGGGCTTGGTCCGCCCGCAGCGCCGCCGGATCCTGCCCCGCTCGATCTCGTCGATCCGGAAGAGCCGTCGGTCGCCACCCTGATCGCCCGCGCCGCTGCGGCGGAGGACGCAGCACTCGCCGTGCCCGGCGTGACGAACAGCGAAGGTGCCGAGGCGGGCTGGGGACGCGCAGAGGTGGCGCTCGCGACGTCGGCGGGATTTGCCGGCTTCTATGTGCGCACCAGCCATTCGCTGAGCGCAGCCGCGCTTGCCGGCTCCGGGACGAACATGCAGCGGGATTACGACTACTCGAGCGGCGTGCATCTCACCGATCTCGAGGATCCCGCCGTGATCGGCGCCAATGCAGGGCGCCGGGCGGTGGCCCGGCTCAAGCCGCGCCGGCCGCCGACGGCTCGGCTGCCTGTGATCTATGAGGCCCGGGTCGCCGGCAGCCTGCTCGGTCACTTCGCCGCCGCCATCAATGGCGCGACCGTCGCCCGCGGCACCAGCTTCCTCAAGGACCGGATGGGAAGCGCGATCTTCAACCCGGGAATCACCATCCGCGACGATCCGACCCGCTCGCGCGGCCTGCGTTCGCGCCCCTTCGACGGGGAGGGAATCGCGACCTCCGAGCAGGTGCTGATTGAGAACGGAACGCTCAGAAGCTGGATCCTGGATCTCGCGAGCGCGCGGCAGCTCGGCCTCGCCTCGAACGGGCATGCGGCACGCGGAACCTCGGGGCCGCCGCAACCGGCGCCGAGCAACCTCTATCTCGCGCCCGGCTCTGTCTCGCCGGAGGCGCTGATGGCGGATATCGGCGAGGGCCTGCTGGTGAGCGAGCTGATCGGGATGGGCGTGAACGGCATCACCGGCGACTATAGCCGCGGGGCCGCCGGCTTCATGATCCGCCACGGCGCGATCGCCGAGCCGGTGGCGGAGATCACCATCGCCGGCAATCTCGTCGATATGTTTGCGACACTCGCCCCGGCCGACGATCTTCGCTTCCGCCGCGGCATCGATTCGCCGAGCGTGCGCGTCGAAGGCTTGACGATGGCGGGCGGCTGACCATCCATCTGCGTGTGACGGCAATGATTCCGGAGCGCCCGGGATGACGGGCCTCGCGATCGGCCGCCACCTGGCGTTCGCGGCGGCGTTGGCAGTGATCTCCGCTGCCGTGGTGCGCCTGATGATGCGGTTCGGCCCGATCGATCACCCGGATGCGCGCAAAGGACACGCGGTTCCAACACCGAAAGGTGGCGGTGTCGGGATCGCCGTTTCCTTCCTGATCGGGATCGCCATCCTCTATCGCTTCGCCGAATTCGCGCGGCTCGTCGATCCCTATTTCCGCGGCGTGATCCTTGCCGCGACGATGATTGCGATCGTCTCCTTCCTTGACGACATTTTTGACTGGCCGTTCGTGGTGAAGCTCGCCGCGCAGCTCGCCGCCGCGGCGGCGGCGGTGGGCAGCGGGCTCTATCTCCGGGAGCCGCGCATTCCCTATGTCGGCCCTGTCGAGATCGGCTGGCTCGGACCCGCCGCGACGCTCTTCTGGATCGTTTTCGCGACCAACGCGATGAACTTCATCGACGGGCTCGATGGACTCGCCGGCGGGGTGGCGCTGATCGCCTGCTGTTTCTTCTCCGGCATCGCCGCCGCGCAGGGCGCGTGGTTCGCCTATTTCGCTTCCCTGCTGCTGGCATCAGGCTTGATCGGCTTTCTGCCGTTCAATCTCCCGCCCGCGCGCATCTTCATGGGGGATGTCGGCGCCCAGTTCTGCGGCTTCGTGCTGGCGATGCTGGGCGTCGTCGCGGCCCGCTTCGAGACGGTCGAGCTTTCCTTCGTCATGGTGCCCATGCTGCTCGCCGGCCCGCTCTTCGATGTGGCCTTCACGCTCGCCCGGCGAATGGTCGCGGGGCTTGCTGTGACACGGCCGCATCGCGGCTTCATCTTTCACGTGGCCCGACGATCCGGTGTCCCGGGCCTTGCGATCGCAGCGACCCATTGGGGATTTGCGTTGTTCGGAGGCTTCTGCTGCCTCGCGTTCCTGCGTGCGAGCCCGCTCTTCAAGCCGGTGATCTCGCTGCTGCCGCTCATCCCGCAGCTTGCCTGGCTCGCCTATGTGCAGCGACGCGCATCGCGATCGGCGATCGCGTCCTGGGATTGATGCCAGGAATTAGATCAATATGGCTTCTGGTGGATCGGGGGACCCCGGTGCGAAGCGATCCGCCAAAGCCCACGGGGAAGCCATGAAATTGATCGAGAAAACAAAGCGAGAGCGTGATGGCCGAAAATCATCACGCTCTAATGACAGAGAAAAAAGAAAGAACAAAGAAACGCGAAGGGCCGGATTTCTCCGGCCCTCCGTCGCTCACGAATGAAAAAAGCTCTCTCACTCGGCCCACGCTCAGAGCGTGATGATTTCCATCATCGCGCTCCAAGTTTATTTTTCGATCGATTTAGTGGCCCGAGCCGGTTCCGTTGACCAGACGCATCGTGCTGTCCCGCACCGGGGTATAGCCGCCAAAAGCGCCGGGGAAGCTCGCGCTCACCGCCACACTGGTCGTATCATTCGCGGCAGGTGCGGGCGCAGCGCTGCCATAGGTGTAGGGAGTCGAGGCCGCACTAGCGAACTCGGTGCCCGTTGTCGCCTGGCTGGCGGGAGAGCTCGGGGTCGCGGCCATTGCCGTGCCTGCGATCATGAGCGCGCCAAAGGCGGCACCAAGGAAAGTCTTCATCAGAACAACTCCTAACTTCTTTTTGTCGGCGGTAGGCGCGCATTGCGGCTTCGTCGACAGGCGGGAGTTGGGGAGAGACTGAACCGTTCAGTATGCCCAATTTTTGCCAGCAGCCATGCATCATCAACATGGAATAACTGTGAGTGACGCTTTTATTGCATAACGAAGCAGAAATGAATTTGCGTGGCAAAACCCGTCCGCCGCACATGGGCGGGCCACGCACAGGACAACAACCGGCAGCGGCTTCACAATGAGACGGATGAAAGGATCGTCGCGATGATGAAATTCATCCTCTAGAGAGGATTTCACCCTGTTCTTTCCTCTTGCGTCGCTCGCCCGCTTTGCCTATGTGCCGGGGCCTTAGCCCGCCGGTGTAGAACGATGATTCCGCACCGAGAGGCTGTCTGCTGGTTGCAGGGGTACGCGATGAACGCACTTGCTCAACTGGGGATGGTCTCGGAAAGCTCCCGAGAGAACCAGGAAAACACCCTCGCCCCCGAGGCGAAGGATTATTTCGTCACGCGTGACAGGCTTCAATTCGCCGGCACGCACCTGCTGATCGATCTTTGGGGAGCGGAGAATCTCACCGATCCTGTCGCGATCGAAACGGCTCTCGCCGCGGCGGCGCGCGCCGCCAATGCGACGATTCTGCATACGCACCTGCATCATTTCGGAGCGGAGTGCGGCGTGTCGGGCGTGATCGTGCTGGCGGAGAGCCACATCTCGATTCACACCTGGCCCGAGCGCAGCTTTGCCGCGATCGATATCTTCATGTGCGGCGCCTGCGATCCCTATCGTTCGGTGCCGCTCATCAAGGCGGCTTTCCGCCCGCGTTCGATTCTGCTCTCGGAGCATCGGCGCGGCCTTCTTACCTGACGCGCCGATGGCGCTCGATGCCTGGGTCAATGAAAGTCTCTATCCCGCTTGGGGCCAGCGCTTCCGGGTGAAGCGCTGGCTTGCGCGGGCGGAGAGCGCATTCCAGGACATCGCAATCTTCGAGAGCGAGACGCACGGCCGCGTCCTGATGCTCGACGGCGTGGTGCAGATCACGGAAGCGGATGAGTTCGTCTATCAGGAGATGATCGTGCATGTGCCGCTGCTCGCCCACGGCGCGGCGGAACGCGTGCTGATCATCGGCGCGGGTGATGGCGGCGTGCTGCACCGCGTGCTCGCACATCGCACGGTAAGCCGCGCGGTGATGGTCGAGATCGATGGCGAGGTGATCCGCCTCGCGCGCGCGTTCCTGCCGGACATCGGCGGCACGGCCTGGGAAGATCCGCGCGCCGAAGTGATTGTCGGCGATGGTATCGCCTATGTGCGAGAGGCCCCGGACGCCTCGTTTGATGTCATGATTGTCGATTCGACCGATCCCATCGGTGTCGGCGAGGTCCTGTTCACCGATGCGTTCTATGCCGAGGCCGCACGCGTCCTCTCCGCGCACGGCGTGGTGGTGAACCAATGTGGCGTGCCCTTCATGCAGGGTGAGGAGCTGGCGGAGACGAGCCGGCGCCGGCAGCGGTTTTTCCCCCATGTCGGTGCCTATGTCGCGGCGGTGCCGACCTATGTCGGCGGTTTCATGACGCTCGGCTGGGCGGCGAAGGAATCCCCTCTCGCGGCACATACACCCGCCGAAATCCGCGCCCGCGCGGAGGCCGCCGGCATCCTCGGCAAGACCCGCTACTGGACGCCCGAGATTCATACCGGCGCCTTCCACCTGCCGCCCTATATCGCAGCCCTGCTGCCGCCCTGACCTTCATGGCCGGATCGGCGTCACCGCCCGACAAGGCTGCTCTGCACCAGGCTGCGCTCTCCCATCTCGCCCGTTATGCGAGCACGAGCGCGGGGCTCGAGAAGGTGCTGTTCCGCCGCATCGCACGCTGGGCGCGCCAGGCGGATGGCGAGCGCGAGACGATCGCCGCCGCCGTGACCATGGCGCAGAGAGCAGCGAAGGAGGTGGTGCAGAGGCTGGTCGCGGCCGGCGCCGTCAACGACGCCGCCTTCGCCGCCGCGCGGGCCCGGCGGCTGGCGCGTACCGGGAGCTCCCGCCAGCGCATCGCTGCCCATCTCGCCCGCCACGGGATCACTGGTGACGCCCTCACCGCAATATTGCCCGCCGATCAGGCGGCCGAGCTTCTGGCCGCGCTGGTGCTTGCCCGGAGGCGGCGCATGGGACCGTTCCGCGCGGTCCCGTCGGCGGAGCCGGATGCCGCGCGGCGTGATCTTGCGGCCTTCGCGCGCGCCGGCTTTCCGCGCGCCGTGGCGCATGCCGCGCTCTCCATGTCACGCGCGGAGGCGGAGGAACGGATCGCCGCCGCCCGTCTGGCGACGGAATAGGCCCATTCAAAGGCTTGCGAGCGCAGCATCCACCGCGGCGCGGAGCCGCGAGACGATGAGGTCGATCCCGCTTTCATCGATCGTGTAGGGGGGTGCGATGATGATGTGATCGCCGGCCTTGCCGTCGATCGTGCCGCCCATCGGATAGATCGCAAGACCGAAGGCGAGCGCTTTGTCCTTCACCCGCTCATGAAGCTTGAGCCCGGGCGCGAACGGGGTCTTCGTGCTGCGCTCCGAAACGAATTCGAGGGCCCGGAAAAGGCCGCGGCCACGGATATCGCCCACCTGCGGATGATTGCCGAAGCGCTCGATCAGGCTTGCTTCGAGCCGCGCACCCATGTCGCGGACATTGGCAAGCAAATTATCCTCCTTGATCACCTGTTGGACGGCGAGCGCGGCCGCGCAGGCCACCGGGTGCGCCTGGTAGGTATGGCCGTGGACGAAACGGCCCGTCCCGCCCGCGAGCGAAGCGGCGACGCGCCGCCCGATCAGGATGCCGCCGATCGGCTGATAGCCGCCGCCGAGCCCTTTCGCGATCACCTGGATGTCCGGCGAAATTTCTTCCTGCTCCCAGGCATGGAGGGTGCCGGTACGGCCCATCCCGCACATCACCTCGTCCAGGATCAGGAGTGCGCCATGGCGCTGACAGATCTCCCGCACGGCCCGGAAATAGCCCGCGGCCGGCGGCACGCAGCCGGTTGTCGCGCCGACCACCGGCTCGGCGATGAAGGCGATGACCCGATGCGGGCCGAGACGGCGGAATTCCGCCTCCAGCTCGGCGGCAAGCCGGGCGGCATAGTCGGCCTCGGTCTCCTCCACGCGCTGGAAGCGATAGGCGAAGCAGGGAGAGACATGGCTGAACACGGGCGAGAGGATGGGCTCATAGAGCGCCCGACGAGCTCGGTTGCCGCCGGCGGCGAGCGCACCCAGCGTGTTGCCGTGATAGCTCTGCCGCCTCGCGATGAAGCGGGTCCGCTCGGGCTCGCCCCGTTCGACGAAATATTGCCGGGCGAGCTTGAGCGCCGCCTCCATGGCCTCCGAGCCGGATGAGACGAAGAAGGCATGGGTGAGATCGCCCGACTCTCCGGCGAGCAGAAGATCGGCAAGATCCTCGGCCGGATGAGAGGAAAAGAGCGAGGTGTGGGCGTAGGCGACGCGCCGCGACTGCGCTTCGATCGCCGCGATCACCCGCTCATGCCCGTGGCCGAGACAGGCGACCGCCGCCCCGCCCGAGCCATCGAGCACTTCCTGCCCGGAGGCGAGGCGAAGCCAGATTCCTCGCCCGCTCTCGACCATCGGTGGGGGCGCTTCAAAGGAACGGTGCAGCAGGCGGCTCACGATGTGACTCGAAACCTTGGACAACTCGAAACCTGGGGCGACTCGGAACGTGGGGAAAATTTAAGCTTTCTCCCGGCCCGGATCGCTGATCAACCCCTTGCGCAGGACGTTGTTCACCTTGAGGCAGAGCAAGAGAAAGGCCATTTCCGGAACCTCGCCCGCGCCGGAAAGATTGTCCATGCCGCTCTCCCCCACCCTTCCGATGCATCGCCGTGGCGCCATTCGCGCCGGCCTGGGCATATTCGCGGCCTTCGCCATCGGGACACCCATGGCGGCCGCCCAATGGATGCCGCGCAGTTTCGCCCCCCTGGTGCGGCACGTCCTGCCGGCGGTCGTGAACATCGCCGTCACCGAGAAGGCTGGCTCCAACGGAGACATTGCCAGCCTGCTGCCGCCGGAGCTGCGCGGCACGCCCTTCGCACAGCAATTCCTCCGCCGCTTCGGCCGGGAAGGCGAGGTGCGCGCCGCGGCCTCGGGCTTCATCATCGACCCGAGCGGTGTGATCGTCACCAACAACCATGTGGTCAGCGGCGCGAGCCGCATTCTGGTTTCGCTCAGCGATCGCCGCACCCTTCCGGCGCGGGTGATCGGCACCGATGCGCTCACCGACATCGCCGTGCTCAAGGTCGATGCCGGTGGGAAGCTTCCCTTCGTGCGTTTCGGCGATTCCTCCTCCGTCCAGGTAGGGGACTGGGTGCTGGCTTGCGGCAATCCCTTCGGTCTCGGCGGAACCGTGACCGCCGGCATCGTTTCGGCAGAGGGACGCAATATCGATGAAGGGCCGTACGACCGATTCCTGCAGATCGACGCGCCTCTCAATCCCGGCAGTTCCGG
This sequence comes from Acetobacteraceae bacterium, assembly GCA_030044345.1. GTDB lineage: Bacteria > Pseudomonadota > Alphaproteobacteria > Acetobacterales > Acetobacteraceae > JAKAWQ01. The sequence goes on from JASHVY010000433.1 coordinate 25,992, forward strand.
CGGCCCGCTCTTCGATCTCGATGGCGGGGTGATCGGCATGAACACCGCGATCGTGGCCCCGAATGGCGGGTCGGTCGGAATCGGCTTCGCCATCCCGAGCAACGCTCTGGCCCCGATCGTGGCTGAGCTGCGCGCCAGCGGCGCGATCCGTCGTGGCTGGCTCGGGGTCTCGATCGAATCTCTCCCCGATGATTCCGGAAGGGACGCGGGTGTCCTGGTGACCGGGTTGAGCAGCGGCGGACCGGCCGAGCGCAGCGGCATCCGGCCCGGCGACGTCCTGCTCGCGGTGAACGGGATCGCGGTGCCGAGCCCGCTCGATCTCATCCGCACCGTCGCCGGCCTGCCGCCGGGCAACCGTGCCACCGTGACCTTGAATCGGAACGGCGCGAGAATGGCGCTGGCGGTGACGATCGGCGAGCGGCCGGCCGATGCGCCGGAATGAGAGGAAATGAGAAGAGCGAGCGAATCGAGGGCGAGGAAATGCGGATTCTGGTGGTCGAGGACGACAAGGACGTTGCGGGCTTCGTGGTCAAGGGCCTGCGCGAGAGCGGACACGTGGTCGAGCACGCCGACAACGGACGCGATGGCCTCTTCCTGGCGGCGAGCGAGCCGTTCGATGCGATCATCCTCGACCGGATGCTGCCGGGCGGCATCGACGGCTTGCGGATCCTCGAGACGCTTCGCTCGCAGCGCAACACCGTCCCGGTTCTCTTCCTCTCCGCACTTGGTCAGGTGGATGACCGGGTGCTGGGACTGAAGGCGGGCGGGGACGATTACCTCACCAAGCCTTTCGCCTTCGCCGAGCTTCTCGCGCGGGTGGAGGCGCTGACCCGGAGGGGCAAGGGCGAGGGGCCGGCCACCAAGCTCACCGTCGGCGATCTCGAGATGGACCTTCTCTCGCGCGGTGTCCGCCGCGCCGGGCAGAAGATCGACCTCCAGCCGAGAGAATTCCTGCTGCTCGAATACCTGATGCGGCACGCCGGGCAGGTGGTGACAAGGACCATGCTGCTCGAAGGCGTATGGGACTATCACTTCGACCCGCAGACGAACGTGATCGACGTGCATGTCTCCCGGTTGCGCCAGAAGGTGGACAAGCCTTTCCCGACCCCACTGATCCACACGGTCCGGAACGCCGGCTATATGCTCCGCTCGGACGCACCCTGATGGGGGGCCGCGCGGCCGAGCTCGACCCAGCCGGGCCGCTGCCGCTGGCTCACGTTTCTCCACCGCCGGCGCGCGGGCCCGCCCACCCCCGCTTCCTGCACTCGGCGGCGCTGCGCTTCGCCGCGATCTACGCCCTGCTGTTCGGCATTTCCGCCCTCGCGCTGGCTTTTTTTCTCTGGTGGGAGACGGCGGGGGTGCTCGACCGTGAGACCGACCAGACGATCACCGCCGATGTGCAGAGCCTCATCGAACGCTGGAACCAGGGTGGAGTGCCCGCGCTGATCCTCACCATCGACAACCGGCTCGCCGAGAATGTCGATGACAATGCGATCTACCTTCTCGTCGATCCGGCCCTGGAGCGGATTGCCGGCAATCTTGCCGCCTGGCCGGCTTCGGTCCCGCTCGATCGGACATGGTCGGAACTCCCGATCGAGCGGGCCGGAATCCGCTCGCTCGCCCGGGTGCGCCGCTACACGTTTCCCGACGGGCTGCATCTCCTCGTCGGCCGGGACGTCGAGGTGCGCGCCGAGCTGCGCGACCTTCTGACGGGTGCGCTGCTCTGGGCCCTGCTCGTCGTCGTGATCCTCGGGCTCGCCGGGGCAATCATCGTCCGCGGCCTGTTCCGCCGCGCGCTTGCCAATGTCTCGACCACCGCGGCGGCGATTTCGGCGGGCGATCTCTCGCAGCGCGTGCGGATCACCGGACGCGGCGACGAGTTCGACCGCCTCTCCGAGACCATCAACGAGATGCTCGAGCGAATCTCGCGGCTGATGGACGGTGTGCGGCAGGTCTCCAACGCCATCGCCCATGACCTGCGCACGCCGATCACGCGGGCGCGCGCCCGGCTCGAGGACGCTGCCCTGCATGCGAAGAGCGAGGCCGATCTGCAGGCGGCGATCGAGCGGGCGATCGCCGATCTCGACGGCATCGTCGCCGTGTTCCAGGCGCTGCTGCGCATTGCCGAGATCGAAGCCGGTGCGCGGCGTTCCGCCTTCGCGCCCTTCGATGCCGTGCCGCTGCTCGCCGATCTCGTCGATCTCTACAGCGCCGTCGCCGAAGAGAAGGGAATTTCGCTTTTGCTGGAATCGCCCGACCAGCTCCCGTTCTTCGGCGACCGAGAGCTCATTCAGCAGGCGATTGCCAACCTGCTCGACAACGCGCTGAAATTCTCTCCACCCGGCGGGATGGTGCGGCTCTCGGCGGAGAATGCCGGGCGCATGATCGTGATCAGCGTCGCCGATCGCGGCCCCGGAATCCCGGCCGACGATCGCGGGCGGGCCATGGAACGTTTCTACCGCGGCGAGGCGGCCCGGAATACGCCCGGAGCCGGGCTCGGCCTCGCCCTCGTGCAGGCGATTGCCCAGCTCCATGCGGGCAGCCTCTCACTGACCGACAATATGCCGGGGCTCAAGGCCATGCTGCGGCTGCCCGTCACAGTCGAGGCCGTGCATCGTCCGCCCGCCGCGGCGGCGGATGCATGACCGTCTGTTCACCCGGCCCACACAGCCTGGTCAGGCTGATCCCGATAGGCAGGAACCATGCGGGGCGCGCATCGGATCAGAATTCTCGGCGCCGCGGCGGCGATGCCGCTCATCGCGCTGATGCTTGCGCCGCACACCATCGCGCAGCCTGCGCCGATGCCGCTGCTCACCGACACGCCGCAATATTGCGCCGAGCTCTCCGACGAAGTGGAGGAGGTGCGGCAATCCCTGGTGAGTCCGGCCCCGCCCGAGGTCGAGCAGTTGGCCGAGGAAGGCCGGCGTCTCTGCGCCATGGGCGAGATCCGCGGCGGCATCGTCCGCCTGCGCCGCGCCATGGTGCTGCTGCGCGAGATCTCGGGGCAGACTTGAGAACGGAGCGTATTTCAGATCGATTTTGAAATGAAATGGCTTCGTCGAAGCTCGGGCACCCTCCGCCCTGGACCTCTTCGGTGTTGCGCGGCGCAAGGATGAATACCGCTTTCATGGGGGGATGAACATTGGCGCGTCCGGATGGGGCCTCCATTGCCCGCGCGTACGATCACATCATCGTGGGCGGTGGCTCGGCAGGCTCTGTTCTCGCTGCGAGACTTTCCGAGCGCGATGCCTGTCGCGTCCTGATGATCGAGGCGGGCGGGGCGGATTTCGACCGTCCCGCGATGGTCGAGCCCGGCCTGTGGCGGGCCAATTGGGGCGGTGATGCCGACTGGCTCTACCGGACGGTGCCGCAGGCAAATCTGGATGGGCGGATCATCGACTGGGCCCGCGGCAAGGTGATCGGCGGATCGAGCACGATCAACGCGATGGCCTGGGTCTGGGGGCACCGGGCCGATTTCGACGGCTGGGCAAGGGAGGGCAATGTCGGATGGGATTTCGACAGCCTGAAGCCCGTGTTCATGCGGATGGAAAGCTGCGCGCGGACCGGCCGCAAGACTATGCGGGGCGTGGTCGGCCCCATGGCGCTCTTTTCCTATCCCGCCACGGACCCGCTCGTTGCGGCGTTTCTTTCATCCTGCCGGGAGCTGGGTCACGCCATTCTGGATGACGTGAATGGGCCGGTCGAGGAAGGGGCCGGGACCGGCGATCTGAATATCAAGGACGGACGGCGCCTCAGCGTCGTGCATGCCTATCTGCTGCCCGTTCTCGGCCGCATCAATCTGACCATCCTGACGAAGAGCCTGGTCGAATCGCTGATTTTCGAGGGCACCCGCTGCATCGGTGTGCGATGTCGCGTGGACGGAGCGCTTCGGGAGATTCGTTCCGACCACGACGTGGTCCTGTGTGCGGGCTCTATCGAAACGCCACGTTTGCTGATGGTCTCGGGCATCGGGAATGCCGATCAACTCTCGAAGCTCGGCATCACGGTTGTCGCCGACCTGCCGGGGGTCGGCGAAAATCTCCATGATCACTGCCAGCTTCGGACTTTTGCTGCGGAAGCCGAGCAAGCCGCGCTCAGCCCCCATCTGGAGGCTCATCTCTTCGTGCGCAGCAGTGAAACCTTGTCGATACCCGATCTCGACATTGCGCTGACACGCGCAACAGACAGTGTGCCCGCCCCCTCGACGGGCAATGGATTCACCCTGCTTGCCGGGCTTTTTCGGCCGCGCAGCCGGGGCCGGCTCGCCCTGACTTCGAGGGGAATCCGCGCACCGCTGCACATCGATCCGAATTATCTTTCCGAGCCGGCGGATATGGATGCGCTTTGCATCGCCGCCGAGCTCTCGCGGGAGCTCGGCCTGTCTCGCCCCCTCTCACGCTGGCATCACGGGAAGCCCCAGGCGGCGCCCTTGGATAAGGTCGCGCTGCGAGCCTTCATCAGGCGGACCGCCGGAAGCTACCGCCACCCGGTCGGGACATGCGCGATGGGTATCGGGGCACGGGCGGTCGTTGACCCTATGCTGCGGGTGCAGGGAATTTCCAATCTCAGGATCGCCGACAACTCGGTGATGCCGAGCATCACGACCGGTCATACGCTCGCGCCGACCCTGGTCATCGCGGAACGCGCCGCGGACATGATCATTGCCGCTTCGCATTGAGCAAGCGGAACGTGGACGTGGATCCAGGGGCGGAGCCCCTGGAATCGATGAAGTCGATCTTCTCTTTTTTGACTGCAATCAGCCCCTGCTTTTCAGGATGTCGCGAATTTCGCCGAGCAATGTTTCGGTTGGGCTCGGCGCCGGTGGGGCGGCGTCCTGGTGCAGGCGGAGCCGTGTGAGGGCCTTGATCAGCCAGAAGATGGCAAAGCTCACGATGAGGAACTGGATCACGGCGTTGAGGAAGACGCCGATATTCAGGGTGACCGCGCCGGCGTGCTGCGCCGCGGCGAGGGTCGATTCCGGATGCCCGCGCAGCGTGATGAAGATGTTCGAGAAATCGATGCCGCCAATGATCAATCCGAGGATCGGTGTGAAGAGGTCCTTGACGAGGCTGTTGACCACGGTGGTGAAGGCAGCCCCGATGACGATGCCGACAGCGAGATCGACCACGCTGCCGCGCATGATGAAGGCGCGGAACTCCTCGACCCAGGCCGGGCGTTTGGGCAGCGGCGGAATCATGCAACCCTCCCCTTTTCTACGAGAGGGCAACATCATAGCGAGAATGAATGAGATCAATATGGCTTCTGGTGGATCGGGGCACCCCGCCGACATGTCCGGGGCACCCCGGCGCAGAGCGATCCGCCAAAAGCCCAAAGGGAAGACATGAAATTGATCGAGAAAACAAAACGAGAGCGCGATGATCAAAAATCATCACGCTCTAGAAGATGTTATGAACCTTCTACCAAGCCCAATGCAGTAAACAAAATGCGGCAAACAAAGTGCGATGAGCGAAGAGGAGAGGTTGTTCTTTCTTGAAAGAAAGAACCACAGAACTTTTATCCTTTTATTTGCAGTCCACAGCCAGCGCATGGTCCGGAAAACGGAGAGAAGTCTTTTTGCTTCTTTTTCTTCAGAAAAAGAAGTCTCCTTCTTTCCGATACTTCATCGAAGTGCATAACTCTTTCTAAGGCGCGCAGCCTTCCGCGCGCAGAAGGTCGATCACCGCCTCTGCAGACACGTCGCGCGACGTATAGGCATGGCCGATGCCGCGGGCGAGGACGAAGGTGGTCGCGCCGTCCCGCACTTTCTTGTCATGCCGCATATGTTGCAGGAGCGAAGCGGCGGAGAAGCGGCGGTTGAGGACGGAAAGCTCCGCCGGCAAACCGACCTCGTCCAGGTGGCGGATGATCCGTTCGCCATCCGCTGCCGGGGCGATATCGAGTCGCGCCGAGAGGCGAAAGGCGAGGCCAAGCCCGATTGCCACCGCCTCGCCATGTAAAAGCGCGTCGCTGTAGCCGGTTTCGCGCTCGAGCGCATGGGCGAAGGTATGGCCGAGATTGAGGAGCGCCCGCCCGTCACTCGGCTTTTCTTCCCGCTCGTCATCGCCGACCACGGCAGCCTTGAAGGAGGCGGCGCGCAGCACCGCTTCAGCCTGCAAATCCTGATCACCGGCGATCAGGGCCGCGCCGTTCGATTCGCACCAGGCGAAGAAGCCGGCATCGCCGATCAGGCCTGCCTTGACGATCTCGGCATAGCCGGCGCGGAGCTGGCGCGCAGGCAGAGTGGCGAGCGAGCCGACATCGGCGAGCACAAGCAGCGGCTGGTGGAAAGCGCCGAGCAGGTTCTTGCCGCGTTTGGTGTTGATGCCGGTCTTGCCGCCGACCGAGGAATCGACCTGAGCGAGGAGCGTGGTCGGCATCTGCACGAAGGGAAGTCCGCGCAGCGTGGCAGCCGCCGCGAAGCCGGCGAGATCGCCGATGACACCCCCGCCGAGCGCGATGACGGCGGTGCGCCGCTCGACGCCGCGCTCCAGCAGCCGGTCGGTGACAATGGCGAAGGTTTCGAGCGATTTCGACCCTTCGCCGGCGGGAACGATGATTTCCGAGGTCTCGATCGCGGTTTCGGCAAGCGCCCGCTTCACCGTTTCGAGATGGAGGGAGGCCACGGTCTCGTCCGTCACGATCACGGCGCGCTTTTGCGGCAGCACCGGGGCGAGAGAGGCGCCAGCGCGTCCGAGAAGGCCCGGGCCGATCAGGACATTGTAGCTCCGTTCGCGAAGAGCGACCGCCAGCCGCCGCGGCGGACCCCAGGCAAGAAGCGCCGCCAGCACATGGCTGGTGGTGATGTCCGCGCTCTCATCGCTGCAATCGACGATGAGATCCGCCTCGGCATAGTACGGATGGCGCATATTCATGAGCCGGGCGAGGATTTCGGCGCTGCTGCCGACGGCGAGCAGCGGGCGGTTGCTGCGGGTGGAGACCCGCCGGACGAGCGTCTCAAGGGGGCAACGGAGCCAGACCGAGACGGCCTGCGCCCGGATCGCCCGCCGCGTGTCAGGGTCCATGAAGGCGCCGCCGCCGGTGGCGAGCACCACCGGCTCGCCGGCCAGGATGCGCTGCACGACCCGTCGTTCGCCTTCTCGGAAGGCCCGTTCGCCATAGCGCTCGAAGAGCTCGGGGATGGTCGAGCCCGCGGCAGCCTCGATCTCATGGTCGGCATCGACGAAGGAAAGGCCGAGGCGGGCGGCGAGGCGCCGGCCGATGGAGGTCTTGCCCGCGCCCATCAGGCCGATGAGGGCGATCGAGCGGCCGTCCAGAGCTGCCGGAAGGGGCCTGGCTTCTGCAAGCACGGTGTTGCGTGTCATCGCGGCGGACGCTAGCACACGCCCGTCAGCCGAGGCCAAGGGACCTCCCGGATTCGCATGGGGCGCGTGCTCGCGACGATCGTCATTCTCATCATCCTGGCGCTGGGTGCCGGGTTTCTTTGGCTTGGGGCTTTTCCGCCACATCCGCCCCATGCGCGGCCCGTGGAGCAGACCATCCCCAACAGCGCGGTCGGCGGCGGCGACTGAGCCTGATGGAGCGCGAAGTCGAGGCTTTTCTGGAGATGCTGTCGGCTGAGCGCGGCGCACGACCGAACACGCTCGCCGCCTATCGCGCGGATCTCGACGATTTCGGGGCCTTTGCCCAGGCGCGGGGCGCACACCCGGCTTCGGCAGATGCGGCGATGATGGCTGCCTATCTGGAAGCGCTGACGGCGCGCGGGCTTTCCGCGCGGACGGCGGCGCGCCGGCTTTCGTGCCTGCGCCAGTTCCATCGCTTCCTGCTTGCCGAGGGGATGCGTGCCGACGATCCGACCCGCGCCCTCGATTCGCCTCGCCTGCCCGGCCATCTGCCGAAATTCCTCTCCGAGGCCGAGGTGGAGGCGCTGCTCGCCGCAGCCGGCGCCCGGCCCGGGTCCGCGGGCCTGCTCATCAAGGCGGCTCTCGAAATCCTTTATGCGAGCGGGCTCAGGGTGAGCGAGATGCTCTCCCTGCCGGTCGTCGCCTTCCGTGCCGGCTCGCCGGTGCTGCTCGTCCGCGGCAAGGGCAACAAGGAGCGGATGGTGCCGCTCTCCTCCGCCGCCCGGGCGGCTACGGAGGCATGGCTCGCGAGCCGGCCGCCCAATGCCGGCCGCTTTCTCTTCGGCGGCCGCGATCCGCGCCGGCCGATGACGCGCCAGGGATTCGCGCTGCTGGTCAAGCAGGTGGCCCGGATGGCCGGGATCGACCCGGCGCGGGTCTCGCCGCACGTGCTCCGCCATTCCTTCGCCTCGCACCTGCTTGCGCGCGGGGCCGATCTGCGCAGCCTGCAGATGCTTCTCGGCCATGCCGATATCGCCACCACCGAGATCTATACGCACGTGCTGGCCGAGCGGCTTTCGCGCCTGCTGGCCGAACACCACCCGCTGGCGCGGGCATGACCATGGCCGTGGTGCATCAATATCTCGAGTTCGAGAAGCCGATCGCCGAGCTCGAAGGCAAGATCGAGGAGCTGCGCCGCCTTTCCGACCCGGAGGGGATCAATATCGCCGAGGAGGTGGCGCGGCTGAGCGAGAAGGTGGAACGGGTGCTGCGCGCCACGTACGCGAAGCTCACGCCCTGGCAGAAGGCGCAGGTGGCGCGGCACCCCGAGCGGCCGAAGGCGCTCGCTTATATCGAGGCGCTGATCACGGATTTCACGCCGCTCGCCGGCGACCGGGCCTTCGCTGACGATGCGGCGGTGATCGGCGGACTGGGGCGGTTCAACGGGCGCTCGGTGATGGTGATCGGCACCGAGAAAGGCTCCGATACCGAAAGCCGGCTTGCGCACAATTTCGGCATGGCGCGGCCGGAGGGTTATCGCAAGGCCGAACGGCTGGTGGCGCTGGCCGGCCGGTTCGGCCTGCCGGTGCTCACCTTCGTCGATACCGCGGGGGCTTTTCCGGGCATCGAGGCCGAGGCGCGGGGCCAGGCGGAGGCCATTGCGCGATCG
>JASHVY010000434.1 GCA_030044345.1 Acetobacteraceae bacterium
CAGCGTCCCCTGCCTACCTCTGATAAGGCAACGGCAGCAGAAGAAAGGCGGGCACGCCCGCCGCGCGCTCGACGAAGAAACGATTTCCCGCGCCCCGGTGATGATGCCCTGTCACGATCCGCGCCGCCGTCTCGGCCCGAACGCAATCGATGGTCTGCAACCCCGGACGAGGATCAGTGTCTTGTCAACGTCTTTCATCCTACATTAGGATGAATGGCACGCGATGGATGAAAGCGGCCCGGAAGTCGAAATTCCACCTCTCGGCAATCGCCTTGAGGGGCCCGGTGTCGCGGCTGCCCAGGCAAGAACGATCATCGCGTATCATTGCCCACACGGGACGTCCGGAAAAAAATGAAATGGGGGAGGCAGAACAACAATGGACGAGTACCGGCATCACCTCTTGGAAGAATTTCGGGCGGGCCGGCTGAGCCGGCGTGCCTTGCTTGTCCGCGCCTCGCTCGCTGGAATTTCGCTTGCCTCCCTGGGCACGGAAGTGGGCCGCGCGGCCGCGCCCGGGGGAAGCAAGATCAAGCGCGGCGGCACGCTGCGGCTTGCCTCGCAGATCCCTTCGGCGAACCCGCAACCCATCACCGCTTCAAACGCCGGTGAGGTGTTCACCTTCCAGCCCTCGCTCGAGTATCTCTGCTATCCGCGCGCGGATTGGACGCTCGATCCGCGCCTTGCCACCTCCTGGAAGGCCGACCCGACCCCGAAAACCTGGAGCTTTGTGCTCCGTCAGGGGGTGCGCTGGCACGATGGCTCAGCCTTCACGGCCGATGACGTGGTGGCAACGTTCGAGCGGCTGCTCAATCCGCAGGTCGGCTCGTCCGCAGGATCCGTGTATCATGGCGTGCTGTCATACGGAAATGTCGAGAAGGTGAGCGCAAGCGAGGTCCGCTTTCATCTCGACACGCCCTTCGTCGATTTTCCTTATCTGGTATCCGCCTTCGCCTATCAGTCAGCCATTCTGCCCGCGCGCTACGAAATGGGATCCTTCACCAAAGGGGGTATCGGCACCGGCGCCTTCATTCTCAAGCAGTACGTGCCCCAGCAATTCGCCACTTACATCCCCAATCCCCATTATTGGGATCAGGGGCTGCCCTACCTCGATGGGCTGAAGGTCATCTATTACGGTGACGAGTCTTCGACCGTGCTCGCCGTGCAGGCCGGTGACATCGACGTCTATCCGGTGTTGCCGCTGAAGGGTGCGGAATCGCTTCTGCATAGCCGGAATCTCACGATTCTCGAGCATCCATCCGCGGATTATCGGTCGGTGCACATGCGGGTGGACATGCCGCCTTTCAACGACAGCCGGGTGCGCCAGGCCGTGATGCTGTGCATCGATCGGGAAGCGCTGGTCAAGTCGCTGTTCGGCGGCGCGGCCACGGTGGCGAACGACCATAGCTTCGCACCGGTCTATGTGGATACCGAGCTCGCCAACCGCGACATTCCGCAGCGCAAGCAGGATTACGCGAAAGCCAAGTCCCTGCTCGCCGCCGCTGGCCATAAGGACGGCATCAATGTAACCCTGACCACCGAGAACCTGCTCGAGATGCCGCAATACGCGGTCGCCATCAAGGCGTATTGCGAGCCGGCAGGCATCAACGTCAACCTGAATATCATGCCGAGCGCGCAATACTACGGCTCCGGCTCCAACCAGCCCTGGCTGGTCGTCCCCTTCGGCATGACCGACTGGGCGGCCCGCGGCACGGCAAGCCAGGCGATCATTCCGGAGTTTCCCACCGGTGCCGCCTGGAATTCCGCCCACTGGTCGGACGCAGCCTTCGACAAGCTGTTCGCCGCATACAATGGCGAGCTCGACCATCAGAAACGCCAGCAGCTCGCGCTTGAGCTCGCACGCATTCAGCATGAGGAGGTTCCGGTCGGCATTGCCTATTGGATCAGCGCGCGCCGGGCGACGAGCAAGGCGGTTCACGGCCTTGCCGCGGCACCCGACAATTTCCTCGATCTGCGCGGAGTCTGGCTCGCCTGAGCGCCTGGAGCACCCTACCGGCGCACGGGAATGCCCCGATTTCTTGCGAAACGGCTCGGCCTTGCTCTGGTGACGCTGTGGTTGGTCTCGATCATCCTGTTCGCCGTGGCGCAGCTTCTGCCGGGTGACGTCGGGCGCGCCATTCTCGGGCCATATGCAAGCGAGCAGCAAGTCGTGGCGCTCGATCACCAGCTCGGCGTCGATCGGCCGCTTCTAGTGCGCTACGGCGAATGGTGCGGCGCTTTCATTCAGGGCGACTGGGGGAAATCCTACCTGATGGACATTCCGGCCCGGCAGCTCGTCCTTGGGCGCCTCGGTAACTCCCTCATTCTCGGCGGCTTCGCCCTTGCCTTGATCGTGCCGATCTCGATCGGCGCCGGCGTGCTGGCCGCGATCGGGGAAGGCGGATGGTTCGATCGGTTCAGTGGCGTCGCCGGCCTCTCGCTGATCGCGCTCCCCGAGTTCACGAGCGGCATCATCGTTTTGGTGATCTTCGCGGTGAAGCTCGGCTGGCTGCCGGCAGCCTCGCGCGTGCCCTCGGCCGATCCGCTGGACTGGTTCCGCCAGTTGCTGTTGCCGTCGTTTCCGCTGATGTTCGTGCTGTTTGGCTATATCTCGCGCATGGCGCGGGCGGGCACCGTGGAGGTTTTGCACGCAAACTACGTGCGAACGGCGATCCTCAAGGGCCTGCCTCGGCGCATGGTGCTGTGGACCCACGTGCTGCCCAATGCGCTGCTGCCGACGATCACGGTCATCGGTGTGCAGACGGGCTATCTGGTTGGCGGCCTCGTGGTGACGGAAACGCTATTCAGCTATCCGGGGATCGGCAAGCTGATCTTCGAATCGGCGGTCGGACATGATCTGCCGGTGCTGCAGGCTTCGGTATTGGTGATCGCCATCCTCTACATGGCGTTGATGCTGGTGGCTGACATTCTGAACTCGCTGCTCAACCCGCGAATCCGGCTTGCGGCCTGATGGTCTGCCTGATGATTTGCCTGATGGTCTGATTATGGCTTCCGAATCCGCGATGCAGCGTCCTTCAGGCGGTGAGGATCGAGCGCCCGACGGAGAGATCGGGCGGGCGGAAACGGCGGACGCGCTTGCCCCCCTCGCGGACATGGCCGCGGAGGAAGCCGGTCACACCGGGATAACGGCGCGGCGGGCGGAGATCATTGGCGGCCTGCTCCGCTCGGGAACCTTCGTGGTCGGTGCCGCCATCGTGCTTTTCTGGATTCTCGATGCCTTGTTCTGGCCCTACATCGTTCCCCACGATCCGCAGGCGCTCGACCCGATGGCCACGTTGCAGGCTCCTTCGTTTCTGCATTGGTTCGGGACCGACGATCTCGGCCGGGACGTATTCGCCCGAACCCTCGCCGGGGCCGCATCCATCCTCACCATTGCGCCGGCGGCGACGGCGCTCGGCATTCTCGGCGGCATCCTGGTGGGCCTTTCGACCGGTTATCTCCGCGGGATCGTCGATGACCTCGTCATGCGCGTTGTGGATGCCCTGCTCGCCTTCCCGCTCATCGTTATCGCCATCCTGGTGCTGGCGGTGCTGGGATCGTCGAAACTGAATGTCATTCTGGTCATCGGGCTCGTTTTCACCCCTTATGTGGCGCGGACCGTGCGCTCCGCCACGCTCGTCGAGCGGGAACGGGAATATGTCGCCGCCGCGAGGCTCATCGGCGAGTCGGCGCCAACCATCATGTTCACCGAGATCCTGCCGAACATCACGGCCCCGCTGGTGGTGGAAATGACGATCCGTTTCGGCTACGCGATCTTCACGTCCGCCACGCTGTCATTCCTCGCGCTCGGCGTGCAGCAGCCCTCGCCGGACTGGGGGCTTTCGATCAACCTTGGTCGCGCAAACCTCGAAATCGCGCCATGGATCGTTCTCTTTCCTGCGGCGGCGCTTGCCACGCTCGTTGTCGGGGTCAACCTGCTCGCCGACGGGCTGCGCCAGGTATTGCAGGAATGAAGGGGGAAGCCATCGGCCAGCCGGTCGCGCCTGCGGAACCCGCGCTGGCAATCGAAGATCTCAGCATCGGCTATCGGCGGCACGGGCGGACGCTGCGGGTGATCAGCGAACTGACCTTCGCGGTCGAACGCGGCGCAGCCTATGGGCTGGTCGGCGAGTCTGGCTGTGGGAAGACCACCGTGGCAATGGCGGTGATGCGTTATCTGCCGCCCAATGCCGTTACTGAGTCGGGCCGAATTCAATTCGCCGGACGAGACCTCTTGCTCGCAAGCCAGGCCGAGCTCGGTGATCTGCGCGGCAACCGCATGGCGATCGTCTATCAGGATCCTGGAAGCGCGCTTAATCCCGCGCTCACGGTCGGCCGCCAGATCGCCGAGGTTTATCGGGCCCACCGCAAGCTTGATCATCGAGCAGCACTGGCGGCGGCGGGCCACATGCTGGAAATGGTGCAGGTCTCGGACCCGAAGCGGGTGCTGCCCCGCTACCCGTTCGAGCTTTCCGGCGGCCAGCAGCAGCGGATCATGTTTGCGATGGCGCTGGCGACCGACCCCGACCTGCTGATTCTCGACGAGCCGACCACGGGTCTTGATGCCACTGTCGAAGCGGAGGTGCTCGATCTCGTCGAGCAGCTCCGCGCGCGCTTCGACACGGCAATTCTTTTCATCAGCCACAATCTCGGCATTGTCACGCGAATCT
>JASHVY010000435.1 GCA_030044345.1 Acetobacteraceae bacterium
CCGGGGACTGCGAATGAAAGGATGAAAGTTCTTTGGTTCTTTCTTTCAAGAAAGAACAGCCTTCCAGAGCATGACAGTGGAGATCGTCACGCTCCCGCCTGAGCAGCGGAGAGCTTGTGCAGGAGATCGATGACTGTTTCGGAAACGGTTTGTTCGAGCGGAACGACCAGCGCATGCTCGTCCGGACCTGGCGGTTCCAGCGTCGCGAACTGGCTGCGCAGCAGGGAAGCCGGCATATAACGGTGCTGGCGCTGGCTGATCCGCTCGGCGATCAGCCGTTCATCCCCCTCCAGATAGACGAGTGTCACGCCCTTGCGATCGCCCACCGTGATCCGGCGATAGGCGCGCTTGAGATCCGAGCAGGTGATGATGCCCGGTTCATCGGCGGCGAGGCGCGCATCGATCCATCGCGCGATCGCTTCCAGCCAGGGTTTCCGATCCTCGTCGTTCAAAGGATGGCCCGCGCGCATCTTCTCGACATTGGCCGGCGGATGCAGATCATCCCCCTCCTGGAAAACCCATCCGAGCAGGCGATGCAATTCCTGCGCGACGGTCGTCTTGCCGGCGCCGGAGACACCCATCAGCACCAGCACCGTCTTGCCCACGCGCTTCGCAACTTCCGCTTCCGCGGCGGTGGGCGAATCTTGTCGGGCCTCTTCGTTGGATGACATTGCCGTCCGATTCCTCCCTCCTCGGCCCTTGTGCGCGCGAATCGCGGTCAGGGATGCGCAACCGTAGCCGCGGTCTCCCGATCGGGGATCGGCTCGATCCGGCCGAGCGCGAAAACATAGGACAGGATGCCGACCAGCAGGACCAGCCCCGCGACCAGAAACGCCCCGTTGAAGGAGCCGGTGAGATCGACGATGTAGCCCGTGGTTACCGGAGCGACGACGCCCATCAGGTTGTTCACGAAATTCATGATGCCGCCGATGGTGCCGGTGCCACCCTTCGGCGAGACGAGCGAAGGGATCGACCACCCGATGGGCGCTGCGGCCGCGAGCCCGCCGAGCGCGATCGAGATCCAGAGAATCGCCCAGCCGACTGCGGTCGTGAAAACGGCACCGAACACGGCAAGGCCGACCAGCATGCCTGCAACCAGCACGGTTTTGCGCACGCGCGTCTCATCATGGCCGCGCTGGATCAGCGAATCGATCAACCAGCCGCCGAAGACGAGATCGGTGATCGTGGCGACGATCCAGGGGATGGTCGTGTACGCGGCCGAGCGCAGCAGGCTCATATGCATCTCGTGGACGAGGTAGCCCGGCAGCCAGGTCAGGAACAAATAGAAGGAATAGCCATAGGCCGCGAAGCCGATGGTGAGGCCCCAGACCTTCCGGCTGCTCAGCAAGTATCCCAGCATCGCGGCCGAGCCGCTCGGCGGGATCCCTTCGGGCACCGCGCCGCCCGCCTGGATGTAGCGATACTCCTCTGCCGAGAGGCGGCTGTCGCGGCTCGGGTCGCGATAGATGAGCGTGAACGCCACGAAATAGAGGAAGCTTAGGATCGCGGTGGCCCAGAAGGCGCCGCGCCAGCCGAAATGGATGACGGCGAGGGCGACCAGCGGCGCGCCGATGACGTTCGAGAATTTTGCCGCGGCATCGAAAAGGGCGGTGGCGAGCGAGCGCTCCGTGCGCGGGAACCAGTATCCGGTCGCCTTCGAATTTCCGGGGAAGGCCGGCGCCTCGGCAATGCCGAGAAGCACTCGGGCAAGGATCACTCCGCCGAAACCGCCGGCCAGGGCGGTGAGCGCGGTCGCCCCGGACCAGAGCACGGCGCCAATCCGCCCGATCGGGGTCACCCCAAAACGGTCAAGGACGAGCCCGGTCGGGATCTGCACCAGGGCATAGGACCAGAAAAAGGCGCTGAAGAGCCAGCCGAGCTGCTCCGGCGTCAACCCGAAGGCGTGCTGCAATTGCGGCCCGGCGACCGAGAGATTGATACGGTCGAAATAATTGATCAGGATCCCCGAGCCGAGCAGGATGCCGATCCCCCATCGACGCCTGGGCATCCTTCGCTCCACCGAGGTCGCGCTCATCGCCGAACTCCTTCCGTATGTCCGTGATGGATGACGGGACGCTCGCGGCGAACGAATGACCGCTCGCCGGCCTCCGATAGAGGCAGAACCGCAAATAGCTTTCCTGACCCCGAAAATCCACCCTGCCCCGATCGGCCGGGAGGAGCGGGACGGGAAAGCCGCAGCGATCGTGAGGGAGATGAAGGGAGAGATGAAACTCCCCCTTGGCGCTACGGCCGAACCGCGATCGCTTGATGCGTGAGGCTTCACGTGCAAGGCGGTGAATGTGATTTGCGGATGACCGGCATGCACGGGCGGACCACGAACTTCACCCGTAAGGCGGCTTGCCTCATCGATTGAGCGCCTGCGGTCCGCTGACGAATCGATCGCCGCGAACATGGAATCGCAAAAGGCTGTCGGCGGCGCGTGTAATCCCGATCCGTTTGCTGCGCCCGATTTCGCCGGGCGCTCGGCCGTCAGATCCGAGCCACAGCGGACCGGCCTGACAAAGATCGATCCCGTCCAATCGGCGGTCGATCTCCAAGGCTGCGCTCAGCCGTCCCGGGCCGCGTGCCAGGTCTCGCACACGCGTGGTACCGCGATTTCGCTCCATGATCGCGATGCCATGGGTTGGCTCAATCGCCCTGATCAAGACGCCCGCACCTATGCCTGGCGCCTCGCTCGAGACATTGAGCATGAACGAGCTGCCATAGGCGAGATAGACATATGCGTGCCCGCGCTCGAGGAAAAGCGCCCGATTGCGCGGGGTGATGCCACGATAGGCATGACCCGCTTGGTCGCCGATGCCATAGGCCTCGGTCTCGACGATGCGGCCGGCTGCCACGCCTTCGGCCAATACCCGCACGAGCATTTTGCCGATGAGAAAACGGGCGAGCTGGACAGTATCGACGGGGATCTCTGCCCGATCCAGCAGGCGCGGACGCGCTATTGTCGTATCGGTTTCATCCCATTCGCTCGACCCAACGGGCGCGCGAAGGTCCGGCTCGAACGGCTCACCGAAATATTGGGTCTCGCGGGCCACCTTGCCATCCAGGAACTCCATGACGCTCACAGAGTAGGACGGAAGGCCGTCATAGGTGAGGATGAATTCCGTGACCCAGAGGTCGCCCGTGCCGACGATGCGGCGCACCCTGAAGCGCTTCGCGTTCGGCTGCGCGGCGCGTGAGGCCTGGATGTTGTGCCGGCCCCTGATGCGCTCGCGGGGATCTCGATTCCATCAGCAGCCATATTGATCTAGGTGCTGGCCGGGGACTGCGAATGAAAGGATAAAAGTTCTTTGGTTCTTTCTTTCAAGAAAGAACAATCTCTCTTCTTTGCTTACCACATTTTTACTGCATTTGTTTCCCCCACAGGACTTGGTAGAGGGTTCATAACACCTTCTAGCGGAGATCAGGCATCGTCGTCACGGTGAAGGTCGTGCACGACGACACCGTCCTTGGTCGTGGGAAGGGCCAGCCAATCGTGATGGCGCAAGGTGCGCCGCGTGTCGTTGTAGCCGGCCTCCCAATGCTCGCGCACGGAAGTGCCCGAGAATTCGTAATCCTTGGCATGACCCTCGTAGCTTTTCTGCTGATAGATGAGGTGAATGATGTTCACCACGGCCATGTCCGAGACCTCGTGCAGCAATTGGTCCTCCTCGGCGGTTCGTTGCTCGGGAGGAATTTTCACGAGCGCCTGCGCAAGACGATGGCGCAGACTGTGAATCCGCCGGAATTGATCGGTATTTTGCCGGGTGCGGCTCGAATACATGATATCCTTGTGCCGCCCCATGACATCGCGCATGTCCCGCGGCAATGCACCTCTGGCGCTGAAAAGATCGACCTGAAAAACGAGCGTGCTCAGATTGTCATCCTGCTCGAGCAGATACTGCAACGGCGTATTGGAAACGATGCCGCCATCCCAGTAATATTCGCCTTCGATCTTGACCGCCGGCAATGCCGGCGGGAGCGCGCCGCTCGCCATGATATGGCGGGCGTTGAGATGCTCCTTCACATTGTCGAAATAGATGAAATTCCCCGAACGCACATTGACGGCGCCGACGGTCACGCGTGTCGTCCGGCTATTGAGGCGATCAAAATCGATCACCGTTTCGAGCGTGCGCGTGAGCTCGCGCGAATCATAATAGCTGGTGGCCCCCGCGGTGCCGGCCGGCTCAAGCCACGGCCCCGGAAAACGCGGCTCGAAAAAGCCGGGCTGGCCCATCATGACCGTCATCCAGGCACTGCTATAGTTCCTGAGCGTGCGAAAGAGATCGCCATCAGGCGTATAGGCCCAGAT
>JASHVY010000436.1 GCA_030044345.1 Acetobacteraceae bacterium
CCTGGACCAGGCGCCGCTCTGGCGCGAGGGGCGCATGCTTGCGCTGCCGCTCAGCGCGGAGGTGGCGCGCCTCTGGCCGCATCACACGGTGCTGAAGCCGGGATAGTCCCTTGCTGGATGCGACGCCGCTTCTCCGAATTTATGCGCGGCGGCGGCTCGCCCAACTCGCCCGCCAGAACCCGGTGGCGGCGCAGCGCCGGACGCTTTTGCAGCTTGTGCAGGCGGCGCGCGAGACACGTTTCGGCAAGGCGCACGGGTTCGCCGAGATCGGCGATGTTGCGGAATACCAGGCGCGGGTGAAGCTGCGGCGCTGGGAGGATTTCTGGCGCGAATGGTGGGAAGGGGATTTTCCCCGCCTTGTCGATATAAGCTGGCCTGGCACCATTCCGTGCTTCGCCAATACCTCCGGCACCAGCGGCGGCACCACGAAGCGCATTCCGGTGAGCCGCGCGATGCTGCGCGCCAATCGGCGCGCCGCCCTCGAAGTGCTGGTGTTTCATATCGCGAGCCGGCCGGAAAGCCGCGTGCTCGCGGGCCGCAACTTCCTGCTCGGCGGGAGCACGGCGCTCGAGACCCTGGCGCCGGGGATCACCGCCGGCGATCTTTCAGGCATCGCTTCGGTGGATATTCCATTCTGGGTCCGGCGACGGATGTTTCCACCGCGCGATCTCGCATTGATCGCGGACTGGGAGCGCAAGATCGCGACCCTGGCGCCGCTTTCGCTTGCGAACCACATCACCAGTATTTCCGGAACACCGAGCTGGCTTCTGCTTTTTTTTGCGGAGCTCGCACGCCTCAAGCCCGGCGCGCGTCTTGCCGAGCTCTATCCCGCGCTCGAGCTTCTGGTGCATGGCGGGGTGGGATTCGCGCCCTATCGTGCTTCATTCGCATCCTGGCTCGAAGGGAGCCGTGCCGAGACGCGCGAGGTCTATCCGGCAAGCGAGGGGTTCCTCGCCGCCGCCGACCGCGGTGATGGCGCGGGGCTGCGGATGCTGCTTGATAACGGGATTTTCTACGAGTTCGTGCGGCCCGAGGAGATTGGCGCGGCGGCGCCGGAACGGCGCTGGATCGCGGATGCGGAGGAGGGGGCCGAATATGCGCTGGTGCTGAGCACGAATGCGGGTCTCTGGTCCTATGTGCTGGGCGATACAGTGCGGCTTCTCGGGCGCGATCCGCCACGGTTGATGGTGACCGGGCGGCTCGGCTGGTCGCTCTCGCTCGCGGGCGAGCATTTGATCGGGGCGGAGCTGGATGCCGGGATGGCCGAAGCGGCGGCCTCGCTCGACGGGTCTGTCGCCGATTATGCGGCGGCGGCGCTCCCGCCGGAGGAGCGTGATGCGCGGGGCGGGCATCTCTTCATCGTCGAGTTTTCGCGTGCGAATGGTGAAAAGGCGGAGACGGAGGCCGAGGCTTTCGCTGCCGCGCTCGACGCCGCCCTTGCGCGCGCGAACGATGATTATGCGGCCCATCGGGCAGGCGGATTCGGCCTCCGCGCGCCGCTCGTCGTGCTCGTTCCGTCGGGCACCTTTGCTGCCTGGATGGCAGCACGCGGGCGGCTCGGCGGGCAGAACAAGGTGCCGCGCGTGATTACGGATGCGGCGCTGCTCGCGGATCTGCTCCGTTTCGTGGGCGCGACGTGAGGCGCGGGTTGTTCGCTTTGCACCCGCTCATGCGCCGGGAGTAAGAAGGAGGCATGAGCGGGATGGGGCAGGCGATGAACGATATCCGGGCCCTCGTGTTCGATGTTTTCGGCACCGTGGTGGATTGGCGGAGCGGCATTGCCCGCGAAGCCGGACCGTTCCTGGCGCGGCACGGCAAAGGTGATGTTTCGCCGGAGCGGTTCGCCGATGCTTGGCGTCTGCGCTATCAGCCGGCGATGGAGGAAGTGCGAAGCGGGCGGCGGGCTTTCATCCGGCTGGATGTGCTTCATCGAGAGAATCTCGAGGCCATTCTCAAGGATTTCGATATCGACGTGGCCAAGGTGCCGTGCGCGGAGCTCGATGCCTTGAATCTTGCCTGGCATCGGCTCGATCCCTGGCCGGATGTCGTTGCCGGGCTGGCGCGGCTGAAATCCCGCACCATCATCGCGCCGCTCTCGAACGGCAACATCATCCTGATGATCGATATCGCCAAGCGCGCCGGGCTTGGCTGGGATGCGATCCTCGGCGCGGAGGTGGTGCGCGCCTACAAGCCCACGCCGGAGGCCTATCTGCGCACCGTCGATGTGCTGGCGATGCAGCCGGCCGAAGTCTGTCTCGTTGCCGCGCACAATGGCGATCTTGCGGCGGCGCGGAAATGCGGCCTGCGAACCGCCTTCGTGCCGCGGCCGAAAGAGCATGGGCCGGGCCAGACGGAGGATCTTCGCCCGGAGCAGGATTGGGACGTAGTCGCGCGGGATTTCGGCGATCTGGCGACGGCGTTCGGGGTTTAGAAAGTGCTATGCACTTCGATGAAGTCTCAGGAAGAAGGAGACTTCTTTTTCTGAAGAAAAAGAAGCAAAAAGACTTTTCTCCGTTTTCCGGCCGGGGGACTCCGAACGAAAGGATGAAAGTTCTTTGGTTCTTTCTTTCAAGAAAGAACAGCCTTCCTTCTTCGCTTACTTTGCTGACCGCACAAGACAGGGCGGAAGATTCATAACACCTTCTAAGGCCTGTGGTCCTCG
>JASHVY010000437.1 GCA_030044345.1 Acetobacteraceae bacterium
AACGGAAACGCGATCCCCGTCGAGCGCATGTTGGCAGTCCAGAGATTCGACTGCGCCTTGAGGCTCGCCTGCTGGCCGTTCTCCACCCGCACCACGGCCTTGTGCGTGTCCGCCACCTGCATGGTCGGGTCTTCGGCCGAGGCGGTGAAGAGCGCCTTGTTGTAAGGATTGAAGTAGGCGATCGTCGCCTGCTTATAGGTCAGCTCCCCAAGCCCCTGTCGCCGGCAACGCGCCTGCGTGCGCAGCAATTGCCGCGTCAGAACCGGCCCCGTCACCGCCTGTTGCTCAAGGCTCGGGCGGGAGAAGAAAATCAACTGATTGTCGCGGATCGTGAAATCGTAATTGTGCTCATGCGCGAGGCGGAGCAGGAAAGAAATATCCGTCTCCATCCGTTGCGTCACGCGCTGAAACACCGGATCGGGACTGACAGCCGTGGTGACAGCCATCATGCCATGGTTGGCCGCGACCTGTTGGGCGATCTCTGTCAGCGTCTTGCCTTCATAAGCCACGCTGTTCCGCGTGCGGATGGCATTGTTGAGCCCGGCTTCCACCGCCATGATGGAGAACACGTCCGGCGGCGTGCTCAGCGCCAATTCGTCGAGCGTGAAGAGCCCCGTCGTCCAGCTCTGTCCGCCCTGCCAGCCGAGCGTTCCCACGATGGTATCGCTGCCGAGCGTGAAGGCGAAATTCTGCCAGCGCCGGTCGATATCCTGCACGTCGATCTGGAACGTCGGCACCTCCCCGCCCGTCGCCTCGGAATAGGCCAGCCGCTGGATCGCAACCGTGGTGGTGATGTCCGTGCCATTGAGCACGATCTGAATCGTGGGGATCGCCGGCGCGTTCCCCACATTCGGCGCCTGCCACGGAAGCTGCGTTCCACTCACGGACGGGATCCCCGCCGGCGCAAGACGGTGGGGTGTGTCATGGGCTCCATGGTGTGGTCCCGGCCGCCGGGCCGGGCGGCTGGATCAGCGGGCAGAAGATCGTGATCCCCTGCGGCAGAACGGGCGAGATCGGCACGGTCGGATTGGCCTCGATGAGCACATTCACCTGCGTGGGATCGCCATAAGCCTTGAAGGCGATCGTATCCCACCGATCCGCCGGCCCCGTCACGATCGCAAGGAATTGCGGCGCCGCCGGCGGAGGCGTCGCACCCCCCGGCAGAAGCCCGAGCGATTGCGCGAATTCCTCCGCGGCCGTCGCCGCAGCCTCAGCCGCATTCAGCGCCCCGCTCATGGTGCCCCCGCCCGCACAATGGTTGAAGCCGCCACACTCGCGAACTCTCCGATCGGCACCGGCAGCCCGATCCCCGCGCCGGCCGAGAAGATCGCCGCAAACCCGCCCGGAACGCCGATCACGCCGGGGGTCGGCGCCGTGGGCTGCACGGTCGGCGCGCCCACCGGCAGCGTCGGCGCCCACTCCCGGAGCGAGAGCTTCACGTCGATATGCTGCGCCACGCCCGCATAGCGCCACTGGTCATCGATCGTCATATCGGTGACGACATATTGCCCGACCTGCTGGCCCGGCCCGAAGACAAGCGGCTGCGGCTGATGCGCCGTCCTCACCTGGTCGAGCAGCGCCACCGCGTCATCCGGCACGCACCAGAACACATGCAGCCGGATTCCCATGTCCAGCTCTTCGAGATCATCGAAGGTGAATTGCTGCACCGGCCGCGCATTGAGCAGCGGCAGCTTCGCGAAATTGGTCCGCCGCCGCCGGCTCATGCTCTCGGGCGAGCCCAGAAGCATGAAGCTCACGGGGCCGAGCGCCGCGAAATCCCCAAACCCGAGCGCCGCAGCCGCGGCCCCGGCAACCGTTCCGCTCATTGGTATCCGGCCCCATGCGCAATTGCTGCGGTGTAGCCATCCGCCTGCTGCATGTCCTGCATCGTCATCCGCCGGGACTGTCTCTGCATCTGCTGGATCTGCTGCTGCACGGCGTTCCCGACCGCGCCCGCGTTCTGCGCCCACCATTGGCTCAGGAACGCGCTCAGGTTCGCGTAATCGCCGAGCATGTCGCCCTGCACCGTCACCGTCAGCGGCGCATTCACGGTGACGTTTGGAGGCGCTTCATCGCCGGCCTGATTCGGCAGTAGACGCGTCAAGGGATTCCCATCCGGAACCGTGAACAGATGGGACATGTCGTCGACAACCGCCTTGGCCGCGCCCGCCGTCGCGCCCACCAACGCGCCTTCGGGGCCGCCAACCGCGAAACCTCCGGCGGCACCGATCAGCGTGTGGCCGATCAGGGACGCGATGAACGGATGAGCCGAGATGAAATTGTCAACCGCATTGAGAAACGAGAGGAGTCCAGTCTCGAGCTGAAGGAAATCCGGCAGGATCGTGGTCGCCAGAATGTTCCCGATATCCTCCAGGCGCGCGATGATCTGCTCGAACTGTTGCAAGGGCGTCGCCGCGAAGAGCGCCTGTTGCGCCGCCGCCCCAGGCGTTGAATTGACGGCGGCGAAGAGCGCCGGGGTGAGCTGGTCCATCACCTTCAGAAGCTCGGCGCCGCGCTGCCCGCGGAGGGAGAAGGCGTTCCGCAGCGCATTCCCGAAGGCGATCGGGTCCATCCTGTGCCCGGCGGCGTCGATGTCCGCCACTACCCGCGCGATATCGACCCCGCCTTGCGCATTGAGAACCGTAAGCTGTCCCGCGCCGTTCATCAGGCCGAGATTCAGGAGCGCCGTGATGTGCTCGTTCATCTCCGACCGGGTGAATCGATGCCCTTGGCCGCCCAGGGACCTGTTGACCGATTCCAACTCGTTTTGCAGCGTCGCGCTGATCGGTCCGCCCGTCTGCAACAGGCCGCTGAAAATCTGCCCCATGGCAAAGCCGGCTCTACCGCCAAGGCCACCCTGAATGAGCGCCGAGGTGAAGAGCGCCGTATCCGAAACCGATGCGCCCACGGAGCGCGCCATCGGAATCGCCATGCTCATGATGTTCTCGAGCTGCCCGAACGGCAGCCCCACAGCCTCCGCGATCGCCAGCAACTGATCGGTGCGCTGTGTCATGCCGGCCGGCGTGTAATCCCCGGTCAGGTGCGCATATTGCACGAGGGCGCGCATGTTATCGTCCAGCGATCCGAGGCCCCGCATCTGCGCGACTTCGGAGGCCCGCAGGATGATCGGCGCAATCGCCGCGAAGTTCTGAAACTTGTCGGGCCCCTGAAAGGCCGGCGCCGTCCGCAGCATCGCAGCCAGCATGTCGAAGGCTTGCGATGTCTGCTCTTCCGTAAAAATCGTCCCCTTCGCGCCGGTCTGGCCGAGCGCATACAGCGTGTCGAGATCATGTTGCCTCTGCGCTGCCGGTTCGTTCTGCATATTGAACGCAGAGAGGGATCGCGTCAGCGCCTCATTCTCTTGCATCGCCGCGCCGAGCGACTCGCGCGCCCCAAAATCGATCAAAGAGTAGGAAAAATTCGAAGCTTGGCTATAAAGTAAAGCGTCGACGACATCGGACAGGCGTTCAACCGATTCTCGTAGGGCCGAAACCTGTTCAAGCGCATGCGCGAGCGATTCGGAAAGTCCTTCATCGTTGGCCGAGGTCGCACCAGCACCCCCATCGTTGCCAATCTTCATTCCCTCTCTCCATGCGTCAATCCATGCGAGCTTTGCCGACCCGCCAAAGGGCTCACAGCCCGTCTGAGAATGCTACTGTGGCGGCGCCAGCCAATGCGCGGCAACGGTGGCACCGGAACCGCTCAAAAAGCCCCCAGGGAAGCGACGCAATCCCGCAGGTCCTTGACTGCGTCCGCGAAGCCCTTCAAAGAAACCAGCCGAAAATAGGTGCCATCCTGAAAATCGAGAGCCCGCGCCAGCGCTATGCGATCGAGCGTCTGATCAGAGCTGACCGCGTCAGGACCATCATTCCTGAACGGCGACTGACTGTCCCGACGCGGAGTCTGCCAGGCAACAAAGACCGAAGCGACCATGGCAAATCGCAATCCTCCAACCAACCGCACAATGCGAATTGGCCGGAGCTGAAAAAATGTCCAATCTCCTACGCTCAAAGTCACCGCATCGGTTGGCCCGAGAGGGTCTGGCCCACGCTGTGACATCTCATTCGGAGACATCTCATGCAGTTGCTCGCGATTGCCGAAATTCTCATTATTCGTCGCGGTAAAATTTGTATCTCCCCACGCAACGGAGAGAGTATCACCGTCATCATAGAAGATCAGGAAGAACGTCTCCTCCTGTGCTCCGGCGCTCGTCCCCAGCGTGCAGACGCCATCTCCGGCATCGTCTGTGACCAGCAGCGCCACTCGCCATGCGCCATGTTGCGGCCAATGATGTGCGATGTCGCCCTTTCGATAATCAC
>JASHVY010000004.1 GCA_030044345.1 Acetobacteraceae bacterium
GTTACCTTGACGCCCCATATTGGGAGCGCGACACGTGATACGCGAGAGGCGATGGCACGGCTCGTGCTGGCCAATCTTGACGCGTTCTATGCGGGGCAGCCTCTGCCGACCGCGGTTGTTTAGAGCATGATCTCCGAAGGTGGAACATCCAAGGCGTGAATCATGTAGGAAAAACAAAAGGATAGCCCGGATTTCTCGCAGGATCACCCGATGATTGCGCCGAGCGAGGTCCCGGACTCGGGCCGCCAGGGTTTTCGAGGTTCGCGGCCAATATGGGGTATATTGGCAAGAACCGAGAAAGCCCTGGCGGATCAAGAATCAGATCAAGAATCAAGCGAGGGGCGGGCGCAGACTGTGAGAAATATGGGCTAGCGGCTTCCGACCCCTGCCGCGTGCTCAGCGCGGCCCTTGCCATCCTCACCGCCGTTGTGCGTTGCACCAAGGACGGGCTGCCGATCTTCGATCCGCCGGCAATCGCCAGCCTTCCATGCGGAAAGCCGCCTTCTGGAAAAAGGTCGCCGGGTCTATAGGAATGAAACCGCTGAACGTACCCGATGGGGTGCGCAAAAATCGTCTTGGCTCTCGTATCGGGGGGCTCTCGGGGAGAAATCGACCATGTGTCGGATTTTCGCCAACCAGGATCCGAAATCCTACGCCTTCGCGACGCGCTCGGTGCGCCTCGCGGGGCATTCCACGAGCCTCCGGCTGGAGCGGCAATTCTGGGACATTCTGGCCGAGATCGCCGCCCGGCAGGGCATGACCCTGCCCCGCCTTCTTTCCCAGCTCTATGACGAGGTGCTGGAGGAACGCGGCGAAGTGCCCAACTTCGCCTCCCTGCTGCGCAATGCCTGTGTCCTCTATCTCCGGCACGGTGACAGCCTGCCCTTGTCGCCTCCCTTGTCACCACCACCCTCGGCCCGCCCCGCCACGCCCATCGTTCCACTGCGCCGCGCCGGGTAGAGCACGATTGCCGGAGGCGGAATCGCCGTCGGTCTAAATCACGCGGGAAAACAAATGGCTAAAGCGGAATACGTGCGGAGGAGCGAACGCATCTCGCTTGGTCGCGGCCTGATACCCGAATTGTAGTAGGCAGCTACCACCACAAAGCCCGCGCAGCCGCCTATCCTGTTTCATCCTCGTTACGGCGCGGATGGAGCTCATGGCGAAGGCCATCCACACGATGATCCGGGTCAGCGACCTGGATCGATCCATCGCATTCTACACGGATGCGTTCGGCCTTGCGGTCGCGGACCGTTACGATTTTCCTGATTTCACGCTCGTCTATCTGCGCGATGCCGAAAGCGGCTTCGAGGTCGAGCTCACGCTCAACAAAGAACGCACCGAGCCCTATAGCCACGGGGACGGCTACGGCCATCTTGCCGTCGCGGTCGATGACGTTGCTGCGGAGCATGCACGCTTCACGTCGCTCGGCCTGAGCCCGAACCCGATCCGGGAGTTCCATCGCGACGGTGCGCTGATGGCCCGGTTCTTCTTTGTCCAGGATCCCGACGGATACAAGATCGAGGTGTTGCAGCGGCATGGCCGCTACCGTTGAACGCGTCTCCGGCCAACCTTTTCCGCGCCGCGCCCACCGCATCGGCGCCGGCTCAAACGAGAAGGGCCCAAACCAAAAGCCCAATCAGAGAGGAAACATGAAATGATCAAGAAAGGCATCTATCGGCGCCAGCTCATGCAATCCGGCGCCATTGTCGGCATCGCTGCCTCGTCCGGTGCTGTGCTCGTCACACCCGGTGTGGCGAAAGCCATGAACCTCACCACGCTCGATCCTCACGAAGGCGAAACGCTTCTGGTGATGAGCCGCCAGATCTATCCTCACCCCAATCTCGGCGATATGTATTACGCGCAGGTCGTCACCGATCTCGACCAGAAGGCCGCTGCCGACAAGAACATCGCCCAGCAGATCAAGGATGGCGTCGCGGGGCTCGACAGCGCGATGGGCATTGCCTGGATCGCGCTCTCATCGGGCAACCAGATCGCCGTGCTGACATCGATCGAGACGACACCCTTCTTCCAGACCGTGCGCGGCACCGCGGTCGTCTCGCTCTACAACAACCCGCTCGTCTGGCGCTTTTTCGGCTACGAGGGCGCATCCTTCCCTTATGGCGGCTACATCCATCGCGGCTTCAACGACATCAACTGGCTTCCGAAGCCGCCCGATGCGGCCAGCCCCGCAGCCGGTTGACACAGAAAAACGAGGGAGGAAGAGATGGCTCAATACGAATTTAGCGACGATTCCGTCGTCGTCATCATCGGCTCGGGTGCCGGCGGCGGCACTCTCGCCAATGAGCTCTGCCAGAAAGGCATCAAGGTGGTGGTGCTCGAGGCCGGGCCACGCCATACGATCCGCGATTTCGTCAACAATGAGTGGGCAGCCTTCAGCATGCTCGCCTGGACCGATAAGCGGACGGCCTCGGGGAACTGGCGCGTGGCCAAGGATTTTCCGACTTTGCCCGCCTGGATCTGCAAGACCGTCGGCGGCACGACCGTGCACTGGGCCGGTGCTAGCCTGCGCATCCAGGAGCATGAGTTTCGCGCCCGTTCCACCTATGGCGACATTCCGGGCACCAGCCTGCAGGATTGGCCGATCACGCTCGCCGACCTTGAGCCCTATTATGCCAAGGCCGAGGACAAGATGGGGGTCACTCGCACCAACGACATCCCCGGCCTGCCCGGCAACAACAACTTCACCGTCATGTACTGGGGCGCCACGCGCATCGGCTATACCGGCGTCAGCACCGGGCGCATGGCGATCAACAGCCGTGTCCGCGCGGGTCGCAGCAGTTGCTGGCAGATGGGGTTCTGCTTCCAGGGCTGCAAATCGGGCGCGAAATGGTCGACCCTCTATACCGAGATCCCGGCGGCCGAGGCGACCGGCCGGCTCGATCTGCGGCCGCAATCCATGGTGCTGCAGATCCAGCACGACGATACCGGCAAGGTGAACGGCGTGCTTTATGCCGATGCCACCGGCACGCAGCACCTGCAAAAGGCGCGTGTGGTTTGCGTTGCCGGCAATTCGATCGAAACTCCGCGCCTGCTGCTCAATTCCCATTCCGCGCGCTATCCGGACGGTCTCGCCAATTCCTCAGGAGAGGTCGGGCGAAACTATATGCGCCATCTGACCGGCTCGGTCTTCGCGATCTTCGATCAGCCCGTGCATATGTACCGCGGCACCACGATGGCGGGCATCATCATGGATGAAGCGCGCTACGATCCGCGCCGCGGCTTCGTCGGCGGCTATCACTTCGAGACGATCTCGCTCGGCGTTCCCTTCCTCGCGGCCTTCCTCAGTCCGGGCGCCTGGGGACGCGACTATACGAGCTTGCTCGAGGGCTATTCGAACATGGCCGGCATGTGGATCGTGGGCGAGGATATGCCGAGCGCCACCAACCGCATCACGCTCAATCCAGCCGAGAAGGATCAGTGGGGCCTGCCGATCCCGGATGTGCATTACGACGACCATGAGAACGACATCGCCATGCGCAACCACGCCTTCAAGCAGGGCGATGCCGTCTATCAGGCTGTCGAGTCGACCCAGACGATCGAGGTGCCGCCCTACCCCTCCACGCATAATCTCGGCACCTGCCGGATGAGCGCCAATTCGCGCGACGGCGTGTGCAACAAGTTCGGCCAGACCCACGACATCGCCAACCTCTTCATCTCCGACGGCAGCCAATTCACGACCGGTGCCGCAGAAAACCCCACCCTGACGATCGTGACGCTGGCGATCCGCCAGTCCGACTACATCGCTGACCAGATGGGGAAAAACCAGATCTGAGTTTCATTTGACAAAGGCCAGGGGCTTTGCCCCTGGCTTTCGAGGAAGCCGATCTTTTCTGAGTTCAGCCCCGTCTGAGTTCACCCAAGCGGCGCGTCGGGCTGGTGTTCCGGCGCGGTCTCGGCAAAGGCGGGAAGCTCCATGCACGCGGCATGGATACGCGCGAGAGTGGGGTACGGCGCGAGATCGGCGCCATAGAGCATCTGCGCCGATGCCACATGCGGCACGAGGCAGAGATCGGCGAATGTCGGCGCATCTCCCACAGAGAATCGACCGGTCAGAGGATCACGCGCGAGCAATGTCTCGAGCGTGCGCGTGCTTTCCTCGAGCCAATGGCGGATCCATGTCTTCAATGCCGGCTCGCCGATCCCGAGCTCCTGCGCCAGGTAATGCCTCACCCGCGGCACGATGAGCGGGTGCGCATCCATCGCGGCCACCTGGCCGAGCGCCCGCACATGGGCCCGCGCCCGTGCCTCCTTTGGCAGAAGCGGCGGCTCGGGATGGCGCTCCTCGAGATATTCCAGAATGGCGAGGGATTGGATCAGCGGCGGGCCTTCGCCTTCGATCAGCGCCGGCACGGACGCCTCGGGATTGAGCGCGCGGTAGGATGAGACGAACTGATCCCCCTTGAGAAGATCGAGCGTCACGATCTCCGCCGAGAGCCCCTTCAACGCGAGCGCGATCCGCACCCGGTACGAAGCCTGGGAGCGCCAGTACGAATAGAGCGTTCGTTCCGCCACCTGTCCCCCGATCTACTCCGCCCGCCGCATCGGCGGGGCCTTGATCAAGGTCTTCGGGGCATCGCCGAGGACCCGCGCCTTCGCCCGCATGACATGCGCCGTCATCAGCCGCTCGGCCATCGCCGGCCGGCGCGCGGCGAGCGCGGCGAGAATCGCCTGGTGCTCATCGTTGGAGCTGGCCATCCGTCCCTCGGGAATGAGCGCCCGACGGCGGAAAAGATGCAGTTCCTGCACGCAGCGCTCATAGCTCGCGGCGAGCCGGCGATTGCCCGCGAACGCAACGAGCTTCTGGTGAAACGTCAGGTTGAGCGGGTAATAGCGGTCGATATCCTTGGCCGAAGCGGCCTCTTCCATCGCCGCGATCAGCGCCGCGAGCTCTTCATGCTGCGCCTCCGTCATCTTCGCGGCGAGCAGGCGGCCGGCGAATCCGAAGAGCACGGCGCGCAGATCGTAGATCTCGGCCGCTTCCTCCTCCGTCACCTCGCGGACGAAGGCGCCGCGATTGACGATGAAGACGAGCCGCCCGGTCTGCTCGAGCCCCCGGCAGGCTTCGCGCACGGGACCGCGGCTGACGCCGAAGCGCGCCGCGAGGGTCGCCTCATTGACCCACTCGCCGGGATTGAGCGCGCCGGAATCGATCATATGCTCGAT
>JASHVY010000438.1 GCA_030044345.1 Acetobacteraceae bacterium
GGTGCTGTCTTTCCAGTCGGCCACAGGGTACGACTCGCACTGTCCACCAGTTATTGGCCGATGATCTGGCCAAGTCCGACGAGGGCGACTTTAACGATCTTCGGCGGCTCGCTCGATCTGCCGATACGCCCGCCCAAAGCCATCGATGCATTGCCGCCGCTGCCAAGTCCGGAGACGGCGCTTCCTGAACGGCCGGCGATCGTTCGCCCTGGTGTCGTTTATATGGATCGGATAGGGCTTGAGCTGGGGACTGAGAGCAAATCGAAATTCCATATCGAGGAGGACGATCCTCTGAGCGCAGTCGCCTATCTGTCACGGACAGAAACGATTTCCCGACGTGCTTGGCGAGTCCGGATCGAAACACTGACACAGTTGTCTTGCACGAAGGATACCTTCCTGCTTCGTGCGACCTTGCGCGCCCGCGAGGGCGAAGACGAAGTCTGTTATCGCGAGTGGGATCGTTCAATCCCTCGGGACTTGATGTGAGACATGGGCGATGCTGACACGCTTGCTGCTGCGGCGCGGCAGCCATGATCGAACGGAACGTGAAGAAGATCCGGAAGACCTGTCGCGCGGCCGAAGCCGACGGATCAACGTAAAGATATTGATAGATCAGGTCTGACTTGGCGCCCGTGCGGTCAAATTCGGCGAAAGAAAGAGAGAAGTGACATGCCACAATCGGTAGCGATCGTGACCGGCGCAAGCTCCGGAATCGGCAGGGCGACCGCGATCAGGATGTCTCGTGACTTTTCGGCGGTCGTTCTGGCTGCGCGAAGCACTGCGGCGCTCGGCGAGGTCGCGGACCAGGTGAGAGCGAATGGCGCCGAGCCGTTGGTAATCGACTTTAACCTGATGGCTCCCACTGCCGCTGAAGTCGTCATCGGGCGGACATTGGCGAAGTTCGGCCGGATCGATGCCCTGCTGAATATCGCCGGCGCAGTACCAGGAATCGACTTGTTCCAAATGGCAGACGAGCAGTGGGATGCGGGCATGGAACTCAAGCTTCATGGAGCGCGCCGGCTGACGCTTCGCGCGTGGGAGGCGCTGAAAGCGACCAAAGGCGCCGTTGTCCTCATGGCGGGGAATTCTGCGGAGGCGCCAACCGCATCTGCTGCGGCTGTCGGCGTGATCAATGCCGCGATCGTTGCTCTTGCCAAAGCGTTTGCCGATCAAGGTCTCAAGGACGGCATCCAGGTGAACAGTGTGTCTCCGGGGCCGGTTATGACCATGCGGCGTCTATCGATGATCGAAAAATGGGCTGCTGCGCATGAGATCGGTGTCGATGCAGCAAAGCAGAGGCTTCTGATGCAGGCGGGCATAGGCCGTTACGGCGAACCGGAGGATATCGCCGAGTTCATGGCCTTTGTGGTTTCTCCTGCCGCGCGGTGGATGACGGGTACCCAAATTCGCATCGACGGCGGCGAGCTGAAGTCACTCTAGGTGTTGGCATGGGCTACTGAATCGTCCCATAGAGTAGTCACCTGGAGTGAAGAATAGTTCCCTTAGAATAGGTATGGAAAATAGGAGCCTGAGAACATGGCAACCCTCCCCCTGATCGTTTTCGACGTCAACGAGACGATTCTCGATCTTCGGACAATGGAGCCGATCTTCGAGAGAATCTTCGGCGAGAGAAGCGCCATGCGCCTGTGGTTCGCGAATTTGATTATGTATTCCGCAGCCCTGACTGTGGCCGGTTGCTACGTTCCATTCACGGATATCGGCTCGGCTGTCATGAAGATGCTGGCGGATACACAAGACATTAAGATCAATGAGGCGGATAAGGCAGAACTGACCGAACGATTCTCGACGATGCCTCCCTATAGTGAAGTACCCGCAGCTTTGCGCAAGATGCGAGACACGGGTTTTCGGCTGTTTACTCTCACAGACAATCTGCTCGAGGTTCAAACGCGCCAGCTTGAGCACGGCGGCATTGTGGATCTATTCGAACGGCGCTTCAGCGCGGACAGCGTGAGGCACCACAAGCCATCGCGTCAAGCCTATGCTCATGTCGAGAAAGAACTTGGGGTTCAGGCTTCACAGCTTTGCCTTATCGCATGCCATACTTGGGACACGCTGGGCGCGGTGGCAGCAGGCTGGCAAGCGGCGCTCATTAAGCGTGTCGGCAACGATGTCTTGGGGGTTGGGCCTCAGCCTCAGATCGTGGGCGATGACCTCAACGATGTTGCGGATCAGCTCATCGCCAGACACAAGAGGCCGGCCTAATCCATACGGACGGTAGCGCGTGTTAAGCCTGACTGAACACACTTGCGTTGTTTTACCGAACGGATTCTGGCACCCCTGGATCGCTCCGCTCGGGGTCCCCGCCGACTTGTCGGCGGGGCGCTCCGCCATGGTCCCCGCGGACACGATCGGGGCCCTCTCAGCGTGTTCGGGGCACTACGCGAACCTGTTCGCGGGAACCAGCCAGGAATTCATCGAGCCGCCACCAGGAGGCACGAACAAAGCGAACAGCCATCAATCCATCCGCAGACGACAGCAGCCTAGACGAAGGTATAGGCCAAGGCGTCACATTCGAGAGATTGTTGTTACATGCCTAGGATAGCATGATTTGTTGTGGTTCGACCAGGAGTTCAACCCCAATGGATTTGCCTCCCTGACACAGAGCGCCCAGACTTTCGAACCTGACAGCAGGGTACCAATCGGGACTTGGCGATCGTCAATCGAATCAGATGGAAACTCAAATATCTTACCAATTCATGCTCTCTTCGATTGTCGTGACGATCGGTTGAGTGGGCCCATTCCCTCTGTCCCGTTTTGCATTCAGAGCGGTAGGTCGCAAGCTTTGGCAGAGTAAGGATCATGGAGCTTTATCAAGTACGCTATTTCCTGGCGCTGGCACGTACGCTCAGCTTTTCCGATGCGGCGAGGGAGTGCAGCGTCACACAGCCGGCGATCAGCAAGGCGCTACGGCAGTTGGAATGTGAAATGGGTGGGGACCTTATTCATCGCGAAGGGCGACTCACGCATCTGTCCGATCTCGGAAAGCTGGTATTGCCGACGATGCAGCAGACTGTCACCGCTGCTGATTCCGTGCTCGATCAGGCGCGACAATATAAGGAGGAGAAAGTAGGCGCCATTCGTATCGGGCTTGCCACATCGGTATCGGCCTCCATCATGGCAGAGCCTCTGTCGCGCCTGGCTTGCAGTTTCCCGCGTCTCCAAATCGACCTCGTGGAACGCAAGGGCCCACACTTGGCTGACGCGTTGCTTGAAGGGGAGATTCATGCAGCGATCGCCGGCCGTTCCGAGAAATTCCCTAGCCGAATTGATCACTGGCAGCTATTCGATGAGTGCTACGTTGCACTGGTTTCACAGGATCATCCCTTCGCCAAGCTTCGTGAGATCCCGGTCCGTGCGCTGCGTGACACGGTTTGGTTGGGGCGTGAAGCTTGCGAGGTAAGAGAATGCTTCGAACGGACTTGCTTCGAGGGCAATGCCCTACCGAGAATCACGCATTCGGGCAGTAGTGAAAGCCACCTGCAGCATCTGGCGGTCGCAGGCTTGGGCGCGCTGTTGGCGCCCGAACATTTCCCACGGCTTCCTGGTCTCGTAGCCCTGTCTATCGAAGGCAATCCGGTCCGGCGCTGCGTTGAGTTGCTCGTTGTCGCGGGACGGCGCCATACTCCAGTTTTGAGGGAGCTGATGAAGCTGGCACGACATTACAAGTGGCAGAATTGCCTTTCGGCGCGGCGCTCCGGAGCTTTCGACAACGTTGGAAGGATCGAGGAAACTCCCTCCGCTGTTGCCTCTGTCATGGGTGGTTCCGGCCGTCACAAAGAGCATCGGACCCCGACTGAAGCGAGCTATTGCCGCTCTCTTATTCACTCCGCGTTGTAGAAAAAAGAAAAGGATATGCCTGAGTACCATTCTCAAACCATTGGTATCCTGGATCTGTTCCCTCTCACAACTTCCGAATGCCATAGGAGAACGACATG
The DNA here is from genome assembly GCA_030044345.1 of Acetobacteraceae bacterium. Taxonomy (GTDB): domain Bacteria; phylum Pseudomonadota; class Alphaproteobacteria; order Acetobacterales; family Acetobacteraceae; genus JAKAWQ01. The sequence continues at coordinate 3,957 of JASHVY010000438.1, forward strand.
CCATTTGTGACGACGAAAGACGGAACGAAAATATTCTTCAAGGATTGGGGCCCGCGCGACGCGCAACCGATCGTGTTTCACCATGGTTGGCCCCTATCAGCCGATGACTGGGATACCCAGTTGCTGTTTTTCCTGCATCACGGCTTCCGCGTTATCGCTCACGACCGTCGAGGACATGGGCGCTCGGACCAAGCGGACAGCGGCTATGACATGGACCACTTTGTCGAGGATGTTGCCGCGGTGACCTCAAGCCTCAACCTCAAGAAGGCCGTGCATGTCGGCCACTCGTGGGGAGGCGGGGAAGTTGCGCGCTATGTCGCTCGCTATCAAGACCGAGTGTCGAAGGCAGT
>JASHVY010000439.1 GCA_030044345.1 Acetobacteraceae bacterium
CCTCCAGCGTCGGCCGCATCACGAAAGCCGTGAGAACCATGGCGAGCGCGATCAGGATCACGTTGGGCGGCGTGGTGGTAAGGCCCAGCGCCTGGCGGAGAATGGCAAGCACGACGATGATCCGCGTGAAGCCGGTCATCAGCAGCACTAGGCCGGGGAGGAAGGCAAGGCCGGTGATGATCAGCAGCGTCTGGATATCGAGCGAATAGACGACCCCGCTTCCGTGCGGGGCAGTGGTCATGAGCGCAAGATGAGAGGGATCCATCAGCTTCCGCCTGTTGTGCCCTCCATTTCTCACGCGGGGACAGATCGGGCTCCGGCCACGATGTCCCGGATTTGTTTACTGCCGGATTTGTTTACTGAATAAGAAAGTCCGTCAGGTATGCGCTGGCGAAGGCGCTCACCCCGAGGGCCGGGCTCGTCTTTCCGATGATGCGGTTCACCGCGAGAAGAGCCTGATGGGTCATCGCCGTTCTTGCGGCTTCATCGCCGGTGGCCAGCGCCGATCCATTCTGCATGACCTCGGAAATGATCGCTGCCTGAACGATCGGAAGGACATTGCCGAACGCGTCCATGGCCCGCTGGTCATAGGTGGAGAAGGTGAGCGCGATCTCCGCGTACGTGCTGTCGCCGGCGCCGTCCGTGCTGAGAACGGCGACGAATTTCGGCAGCGTGGCAAGATAGAGATGTCTCGGCGGCAGAAGGGACGTGGGCAGGGACGTGGGCAGGGACGTGGGCAGGGACGTTGGCAGGGACAGGGGCAGGGCCGTGGCATCGGTCCGCGTCGGGGCCGCCGCGGCTTTCTCTTTCCAGAAGAACACCGCGAGCCCGTCGCCCGCCAGCATGGCAAGGGCCATCATCCCGATGGCGGCGCGCAGAAGCCATTTCTTCATGCTCTCGGTTCACCTTCCGATGCACCATGTTTCACGCGCTCTACAGTGTTCAGCTTTTCGGTGAAGCCATCAGGGTGATGGCCGATGCGGTGAGCCCTTCCATTTTCGGGCTTCTGGGGATCGGGCTCTTGGTTGCCGTCGTGCAAGGGGCGCTCCAGGTCGAGGACGGAACATTGGTGATGGCCGCGCGCCTGGCCGCGGCCCTTTTCGCCGCCACCGGCGCGATGACGGCGATTTTTCGGGCGCTTGCGGGTCTCGCGCATGACTGGATCTCTCATATCCCGGAAATGATTAACCGCGTGTGGTCATGATCCGATGCTGATCAGCGAACACACGCTGCTCCAATATCTCGGGGATGGTTTCTGGCCGTTCATGCGCCTCACCGGCGTTTTCCTCACGGCACCCGTGCTCGGGGATTCCATCCTGCCGGTCCCGTTCCGCGTCCTTCTTTCGGCGCTGGTGGCGGGCTGCCTCGCGAGCTGGGGCGGCCCCTGGCCTCCATTCCCTTCGGGCGCTGCCGCCGTCATGCTCTCGGGTGCCATCCAGCTCGCCTTCGGCGCGCTCATGGGCCTCATCGGCCAGATCGTGGTCGCGGGCATTGCCGGCGCCGGTGAGCTCGCGAGCCTCGCCCTCGGGATCAATTTCGCAACCGAGACCGGGCTCACCACGGGGCAGGCGACGCCGGTCCTCTCCAACATGTTCCAGTGGCTCGGGCTGCTCGTCTATCTCGCCCTTGGCGGGCCGTTCCTGGTCATGGAGGCGGTCAACAGATCGTTCCAGACCTTGCCGGCCGGACTCCCGGATGCGCTCAGCCTGCGCGCGCTCGCCGATTATGGCGGGGCCACGCTCCGGGTTGCCCTCCTGCTCTCCCTTCCGGCGCTGGCCGCGGGCTTTGCCATGAATGCGGTCATCGGCCTTGCCAATACCCTGGCCTCGCAGCTCAATATTTTCTCGATCGGGTTCCCGTTGCTGTTTCTCGGCGGCATATGGATCCTCGCCGCCTCGCTCTTCGCCGTCGAGCCGCTTGCGGCGGATCTGCTGCGGGAGGGGCTCGCCGTCATGGCGGCCTTGATGCGTGGCTGAAGAGCAGGAAGGCGAAAAGAAGCATGGCGCGACGGAACGAAGGCTGCGCATGGCGCGTGAGCGGGGCCAGCTTCGCCGCTCGAGTGATTTGCCGAAATCCGCGCTCACCATTCTCTTCGTTCTCGCCGTCACGGCGCTCGGCTGGCTGGCCGCCGATGGCGCCTATACCTGGATGATGGAAAGCCTCCGCCTTGCCGGCGAAGGCGCCCTCTCTCAGTCATGGGCGCTCGATATGCGTTTTGCGGCGGCGTTTTGCGTGCTTCTTCTCGCAGCGGCCGGGCTCGCCCTGCTGTTCGGTTCGCTCAGCGGCGGATGGAACCTGGCGTTCGGGTTGCTTGCGCCGAAGTTCGAGCATCTTTCCCCCGGCCAGTCCTGGGGACAGGTCTTTTCGCTGATGAACTTCGTGGAAATTTCAAAATCAATCGTTAAGATCGTCGTCGTCGGTGGGGCCGGGCTGGTCGCTTTCCGTCTGCTGTGGCCGGATTTTCTCGGCTTGGCCGCGCCGCATCCGCTCGCTCTTGCCGCGATCGGTGAGCCTGCGCTGGTGATCATCGCCGCCGCTGCGGGGGGTGCCGCGATGCTTGCCGGGGCGGATGTCGGTATCCAGGCCTGGCTGAACCGTCGGTCCTTGCGGATGACCGACAAGGAATTGAAGGAAGAGCTGAGAGAATCCGAAGGCGATCCCCAGACCCGGGCTCGCCGCCGCGCCATCCTGCGCCGCCAGGCCCGAGCCCGCCAGAAACGGTCGGTCCGCACGGCGTCGGTGGTGGTGAGCAACCCGACGCACTTTGCCGTGGCGGTACGCTATCGCCGCGATATCGATCAGGTTCCCATGGTGGTCGCCAAGGGGGTCGATCTCAATGCGGCGCCGATTCTCGAGGAAGCCCGCCAATACGGCATTCCCATCGTCGAGGCAC
>JASHVY010000440.1 GCA_030044345.1 Acetobacteraceae bacterium
TCGCCACCGACGCCGACCGCGAAGGCGAAGTGATCGGTCGCGAGTTGTTGGACGCCCACGGCTACGCGGGCGAGGCATTTCGCGTCCTGTTTGCAAGCGAAGACCCTGCCACCATCACCGAAGCATTCGAAGTCGCAATTCCGATCGCTGCACGCGAGGCCATCTATCAATCCGGCCTGGCGCGCGAGCGGGCCGACTATATCTGGAATTTCTCCCTAACCCGGGCGGCCACCGCCGCGCTGATCGACCCGCGCGCCAACGGCGTGATCGGCATCGGGCGCGTCAAGAGCCCAACCCTCGGCATCGTATGCCGGCGGGAAATCGCAATCTCAGCTTGGAAGCCGAGTGATGCCTATGTCATCCGGCTCACGATCGACACGCCGGCCGGTCCCGTGGCGGTCATCAGTACGGCGGATGTGCCGTTCCCCACCAAGGAAGCAGCGGACGCACTCGCCGGCGATCTCCCCGGCCAAACAGCCGAAATCGCCGTTGAGGTCGAGCGCAGGCGCCAACCGCCTCCGAAGCCGCCCGATCTGACCGTCCTTCAGGCAACTGCCAGCCGCTGGGGATGGGCTGCCGACAAGACGCTCGAGGTCGGTCAGGCCCTCTACAGCACCCATAAGCTCATCACTTACGTTCGAGCCGCAACACGCCACTATCCGGAAACCGCCATCCGAGCCGTACCCGGCCTGCTGGCGGGCCTGCGCGCCATTCAAACGCTCGCCGGCGTCGTTCCCGTCGAACCGACAATCCGCACCGGCAAAACAGCATCTTTCAGCGACGCGGCACTCGCCGGTGAATCTCATCACGCGTTGATGCCCAACCCGAAGCTCGCCAACGAGCTCGTCGCGAAACTGCCCACCCTCAACCCCGATGAAAGCCGGCTACTCGACTTGATCGCGCGACTCTTCCTCCGGGTTGTCTCTCCCGATTACGAGTACGAAGCCTACCGACTGACCACGGAGATCCGTGGCCTCGCTTTCGCAGCCACCATTACCAGCCCGCTCGCGCTTGGCTGGCGTGCCGTCCAGGCCGGCGAACCGGAAGAGCCGGACGACAACGCCGACCAACAACAGGCATGCGTACCTCTCGCCTCCGGTCGTTATTCCATCACCGCAGCTGAACCCCGCCCAAAGCAAGCACGTGCCCCCCGACGCTACACCCAGGGCACGCTCATCGCCGCCATGCTGAACGCTTGGCAATTCGTAAACGATTCCGCGCAGCGCGCCCGCCTGAAGGAAGCCCGGGGTATCGGTACGGTCGCGACCCGCGACGACATCATTCGCGGTCTCCTCGACCAATCCCAGCTCGCGGAAACCAAGCAAATGCTCGCCCCGACTCAGGCTGGCCTCGAATTGTTTGCGATGCTCTACAAGATAGACCCGTGCCTGGTGGATCCTGCGACGACCGCCGCATGGGAGTCCCGCATTGACGAGATCGCACGAGGCGACCTCGCCCTCGATGCCTTCCTCGACGCCATCGAGACCGAGACCACCCGCCTGGTCGCCTTGCTCCGCCAACACACGCCGCAAGCGATCTTCGGGACCGAACGGCCCCCGACACCTGCGATGATCAAGGACGTCGAAGCCGTGCAACGCGCCAAACGCGTCTTCGCGCCTACTGGCTGGCGCCAGAGTTATGCACTCGCTTCGTCCTACCTCGACCGCCACGGAAGAACGCCCAGTGCGGCACGTTGATACTCAGAAGCGTGTCGTAGAGGCGCTGCGACATGCCATGGGACCGACGATCGCGCGCGGCCTCGAAGACCCCGACGTGATTGAGGTCATGGTCAATCCAGACGGTCATATCTGGTTCGATCGCATTGATACTGGCCGTGCCGACACCAGCGATCGGCTCGCGCCGGCGGAAGCGGAATCCATCTTCCGTCTCCTCGCTGACCATGTGGGCCTCGTCGTCACTCGCGAGCATCCGCTGCTTTCGGCGAGCTTGCCGATCACGGGAGAGCGCTTTCAGGGCCTCTATCCGCCGATCGTCACGGCACCGTCATTCGCAATCCGCAAGCCCGCTCGGGCGGTGTTCGGCCTCGACGATTACGTGCGGCGAGGACAGTTGCCTCCAGACTGGGCCGAGACACTACGCCAGGCCATCGAGGCACGACTCAACATCTTGGTCATCGGCGGCACCAGCTCTGGCAAAACGACTTTCGCCAATGCCCTGCTCGCAGAGCCCGCTTTTACCCGCGACCGCGTATTGATTATCGAGCAGCGCCCGGAGCTGCAATGCGCGGCTCCGGACAGCATCTCCATGCTAACCCGGGAAATCGAGCCTCTTGTCACAACGCGTGACCTTGTCATGACCACCCTGCGCCTTCGACCCGACCGACTCGTCATCGGCGAAGTCCGCGACGGCGCGGCGCTGGAAATGGTTAAAATGTGGAATACCGGCCATCCAGGCGGCCTCTCCACCATCCATGCCAACAGTCCCATTGACGCCCTCTACCGCATCGAGGACCTGATCGGAGAGGTCTCCGAAAATATCCCGTACAGAGCGATAGGCTCTGCAATCAACCTAATCGTCGAAGTCAAGAGACTCCCCGAGGGACGCCGCGTAACCGGACTCCTCCGCGTGCACGGGTGGCACGACGGCGGATATCACTTCGACGACTCACTTCTTTCCAAAACGTAAACCTTTTGCGTTTAAACTTTGGCCGCTCACAAAGATCACAAATAGCGGCCAGAGTCTTGCGAAGCGAGTTTTCTATGAGGCACTATGCATCAACTTTGCGCCGCACCATCAGGTACGGAGATTGTCATGCGCCTTCCTCTCCCTCACTCTTTCATGCGTCCCGGAGTACCGTACTTCCTGGCAGTGCAGCGTGCCGTCTCGGACCGCCTTTCTGCGCTGGTCCGTAGCACCGGCGTAATTGTCTCATCGTTAGCGGCCGCGTCACCTGCCTTTGCTGCGGGAACCGGCATGCCCTGGGAAACACCTATTAGCCAGTTTCTCAACTCAGTGACCGGGCCAGTCCTCAAAGCAGTGGTGATCTGTGTCATTATGAGCGTGGGCATCGCTTTCGCTGTATCCGAACACGGTTCGACGCTGCGCAAGCTCCTCGGCATCGCGTTTGGCGTTTCGATTGCTTGCGGTGCCGGACAGTGGGGAATCACCTTCTTCGGATTCAGCGGCGGCGCCGGTTTCTAGGGCGTGCGCGCGATGACCGACGAAGAAGGCTTGCAAGTCCCTCTGTTCCAAAGCCTCACTCAGCCCGTTCTTTACGGTGGCGTGCCGAAGACGGCAGCCATCGTGGTTTGGACTGCCGCGGTCGTGCTGGCATTGCCTCTTGGCTACATCATCATTGGCCTTGGCTTCGGCGCAATCACCCAGGCGGTCCTTGCCTATTTCACGAAGCGCGACCGGCAGTTCCTGGAAGTCATGCAGAGACACCTGCACCAACCGTCTTTCTGGACCTGAAGCCATGATGAATGTCGGCATCTACCGCAACCGGCGGCCTTCTTCCGGTTTCAGTGTCAATCTTACCGAGTACGAGCCAAAACCGCGCGATCTGACCGACCTCTTGCCCTGGGCCTTCTGCCTGCAACCCGGCCTCATCATGAACAAGGACGGCTCGTTCATGAAGGTGATCGGATTCCGCGGGCCTGACCTCGCGAGTTCGACAGCCGCGCAGCTCGTTGCCTGCCGAGCCCAACTCAACAATGCTCTGCGCCGCTTGGGCTCCCGATGGTGCCTTCATATCGAAGCCCGACGTCAAGCTGCCGCTGATTATCCAATCTCCGCATTCCCTGATCCGGTCAGTGCGGCGATCGACGCAGAGCGGCGCCAGTCCTCGACGCATCAAAGCAGCCCAACCTTTGAAACGCGCTTCTTCCTTACATTCACCTACCTGGTTCCCGAGGAGCGCGTAGGTCGTGCTGAAGCCGCCTTGCTCGAGAATGCCAAG
>JASHVY010000441.1 GCA_030044345.1 Acetobacteraceae bacterium
GCCAGTCGTCGCACCATGCGGTCTGCCCAACGGAGCCGACTTGTGCGGCAGCACGGGCCTCGATCGCGTATCACATTGCGCGTGCGCCGCGTTCGCGAACTGACGGTACTGTTTGAGCGCGATTTTCGCCAGCACTCGTGAAACCAATGAAAGCCGCAATGGTGGTCGTTCTCCGACGAACTCATTGCGATCATCGAAGGTCGGTGTTTCGAACATCCGTACTCCGGAGCATGCCTCGATGCGTCGTCGCACCGCGTCGTAATCGCTGACGAGCTCAGGAAACATGATAATGTTGAGATGGTCTCGGCAACGCCAAGCACAGCGATAGTATATAATCCAGATCGCCAGCGCCGAAAACATCGATATCGTAATCCCGTAGCCATTCCGGACGGCACTGCGGAAATGTTTCGACGCGCATGCTTGCATCGGGTTACGGACAAGAAGGATTGTAGGGATGCCGCGGCGCACGCAGCGGCGTAAGGACCATTGAAGATGAATATGCGAGATTACCCTGCCGCGCAGCTCCGGATGGATGTTGCTGCGAAGAAAGGTGCTGCCGGAATGCGTGTAACCCTCGATCGACAGCAGCTTGTCTTCAAGTCGATGAGCTTGTGCCCAGTGCTGTCCGCCGATCCTGAGCTTCTTCAGCACGAACTCCGCTGTTCGGTGGATCCAGTACCATTCGGCAAGGATAAGATAGCTGAAGGCAAGCGTGATGTTGTGGATCACCTCCTTTGCCGGGAGCGGCAGGACGATCCTGGTCGAACCGTAGGCGGCTTGGCTTGACGTATGATCCGGCATCACTGCCTCGGTCAGAGATTGTTGCATTGAATTCTTGGAGAGCCGCAACGGCGCCTCCAATGTTCTAGAGCGTGTTCAGCCTGACTGAACACGCTCTGGCGTTGTTTTGCCGAGCGGATTCAAGGCACCCCTGGATCGCTTCGCGCCGGGGTCCCCGCGAACGTGTTCGGGGCGCCCCGATTCCAGTTAGGCGCGATCCGCTCTAGAAGCCGGTTTGAGAATTCCTGCAATCCCGGCATCGACTTTGTTCGCGAGTTTCGCTTCCGTTGGACAATCTCATAATTTAGATACATTTGCGATTCGCCTCGCTCCCGCTTCACGCTCCATCCTGTACGCGGAAGCCGATCGGCGGTCGAGGCCCCGACGATGCCGCAGGCAATCCGTCGGCGGCGATTCATAGAACATGATGGCTACGGCGCGGCGGCGGCGCGCAACGCTTCGATATCGAGTTTGGTCATCGACAGGATCGCGACGATAACGCGGTCCGCAGTGGGACCGGAAAGCAGCGCCGGCAGCGTCTCGGGCACGATCTGCCAGGACAGGCCGAAGCGATCCTTGAGCCAGCCGCACTGTCCGGGCATCCCACCATCGCTCAGTGCGGTCCAGTAGCGATCGATCTCATCCTGAGTCTTGCAGTGGACGACAAAAGATACCGCTTCGGTAAACTTGTGATAGGGGCCACCATTGAGCGCGGTGAAGGGTTTGTCATCGAGTTCGAAGGAAACCGTCAGCACCTTTCCGGCATCGACCGGCACGGCCTCCGTGCGCTCGACAATCCTGGTGATCTTCGAATTGGGAAAGACCGAGACGTAGAAGCGCGCGGCCTCTTCGGCTTCGGTGTTGAACCAGAGGAACGGGGTGATGTCCGGCATAGTGCTGCCTCTTGTCGATCGGTTGCGTTGATATCAACATATATGGCCCCGTGTCAAAGAATGATTTGTCAAAGAATGATTCGAAGTGTCTTGCAACCATGCTTCACGCCCCGATCGCCGCGTGTGCTTGCGCCTATGCCCCTACGTGCACGGGAGAGCCTCCAGGCCCCGGCTTGGTCGGGGTGGAGCCCTCCAAATCACACGGTAAAATATTTTGCGTGCGGGTTGAGGATCACGATTGCGCTCGTCGATTGCTCGGGCTCGAGCTGAAATTCCTCGGAGAGGGTGACCCCGATGCGCCCGGCCTCGAGCAGGCGGAGCAGCGGCACCTGGTCCTCGAGCTTGGGACAGGCGGGATAGCCGAAGGAGTAGCGGCTGCCGCGATAGCCCTGCGCGAGCATCTTCTCCATATCGCGATCGTCCTCGGCAGCGAAGCCGAGCTCGGCGCGGATGCGCTTGTGCACATATTCGGCCATGGCCTCGGCCATCTCCACCGAAAGCCCGTGCAGATAGAGATAATCCTGGTAGCGGTTCTCCTCGAACCAGGCGCGGGCGACCTCCGAGGCACGATTGCCCATGGTGACGATTTGCAGGCCGATCACGTCGCGCGGCCCGTCATCGACGTCGCGGACGAAATCGGCGATGCACTCGCCATCCTCGCGCGGCTGGCGTGGCAAGGCAAAGCGGCAAAGCTCGGTCGTGCCGTCGCGGTCGAAGAGGATGAGATCATTGCCCTGGCCGGCCGCGCGCCAATAGCCATAGGTCGCGCGCGGGCTCAGGATTTTTTCCGCCTCGCAGAGTGAAAGCATGCGCTTGAGGACGGGACGCAGCTCCTGCCGCGCCCAGCCGAGGAAATCCTCGAGCGAGCGGCCCTGCTTGCGAAAGCCCCATTGGAATTGATAGAGGCTCCGCTCATTGACGAAGGGAACGAGCGCCCGCGGATCGGCCTCGATCGTTCGCGCGCCCCAGAAGGGTGGAGCGGGCGGTGTCTCGTTCTCGGTGAGGCGGCGCCTTCGCGCCTGGACTTTGGCAACATCGACGGGACGGAAGGCGCGCGGATCAGCCTCGCCGAGCGTGCGCGCGGGGGTGCGCCCGCGCCCGACGCGGCGGGCGGCAACGGCGGCGAGATAATCGTCGAACGCGTTGCCGGTGACCTTCTCCATGAGCGAAAGCCCGTCGAAGGCATCGCGCGCATAAGCCACACGGCCGCTTGCATAAGAAGCAACGCAATCTTCCTCGACATAGCGGCGGGTGAGCGCCGCACCGCCGAGCAGGACCGGAATCTCGAGGCCCTGGCGGGACATTTCCTCGAGATTCTCGCGCATCACCACGGTTGATTTGACGAGCAGGCCGGACATGCCGATCGCATGCGCGCGATGCTCGGCGGCCGCGGCGAGCATTTCGGTGAGCGGCACCTTGATGCCGAGATTGACGACGCGGTAGCCGTTGTTGGTGAGGATGATATCGACCAGGTT
>JASHVY010000442.1 GCA_030044345.1 Acetobacteraceae bacterium
CGAAGCTCACGCCCTGGCAGAAGGCGCAGGTGGCGCGGCACCCCGAGCGGCCGAAGGCGCTCGCTTATATCGAGGCGCTGATCACGGATTTCACGCCGCTCGCCGGCGACCGGGCCTTCGCCGACGATGCGGCGGTGATCGGCGGGCTGGGGCGGTTCAACGGGCGCTCGGTGATGGTGATCGGCACCGAGAAAGGCTCCGATACCGAAAGCCGGCTTGCGTATAATTTCGGCATGGCGCGGCCGGAGGGTTATCGCAAGGCCGAACGGCTGGTGGCGCTGGCCGGCCGGTTCGGCCTGCCGGTGCTCACCTTCGTCGATACCGCGGGGGCTTTTCCGGGCATCGAGGCCGAGGCGCGGGGCCAGGCGGAGGCCATTGCGCGATCGATCTCGGCCTTGCTCGATGCGCCGGTTCCGATCATCGCGACCATCATCGGCGAGGGGGGCTCGGGCGGCGCCATCGCGCTCGCGGCAGGTGATCGGGTGCTGATGCTGGAGCACGCGATCTACTCCGTGATCTCCCCGGAAGGCTGCGCCTCGATTTTGTGGCGGGATGCAGCGGCCGCGCCCCAAGCGGCCGAGGCGCTGAGGCTCACCGCCGAGGATCTCAAGCGGATGGCGCTGATCGATGGCGTGATCGGCGAGCCGCTGGGCGGGGCGCATCGCGATCCGGCAACGACGATCGCCTCGGTCCGGGAAGGGATCACGGCCGAGCTCGACCCGCTGATCGGCCTCGATCCGGCGATGCTGAAGGCACGGCGGCAGGAAAAGTTTCTTCAGATGGGGCAGGACCTGGGGACTTAGGATACGGCTTCGGCGCGACCCGGATTGCCGTTTCTATCGGGGAGTCTCTGGATAGGACATATAGCGGATGATCTTCCATTCGCCGCTGTTCTGCCGCCCGAACACATCGAGGCCCGGCTCGTCTTCGATCACCTGGCCGCCGCCTTTCTCCGTCAAGGTGGATGTCCATGTCAGCCGCACCACCGCGAGATTGCCGGAAACGAGGATTTCCTTGATGCGAAGATCGTAGTGATAGGATTGCGTGGAATCCGCGAGCGCATGGTGGAGGCGGTTGCAGAGGAGGGTATAATTCTGCTCCGGCACTCCCTGAAAATCATAGCGCAGATCGGGCGCAAACAGATCGCAGATATGATCCGAGCGTCTTGCGTTGAAGTCATCGCGCCACTGCTCGAGGGCAGCGCGAATGACGGTCGCCGGGTCATCGCCGGCGAATGATCGCTCACCGCCGCAGAACGTGCCCGCCAGCATCAAGGTGGCGGCAGTCAGAGTTACGCCGCGTGTGGCACGATATAACAAACGTACCCCGAGGATTTTATTCCGTTACCAGTGTGTGATCCGCGCTCCTGGCCCGGCCCGGACTTCTGAAGATGATCAATAGCGGAATGGCCGCGATCGTGGCGATCATCAAAAGCTTGTAATCGTCGATATACGCAATGATCTGCGCCTGCCGCGTGATGACGGCGTCGAGCGCGGCACGGCCGGCGGCGGTGAAGGGGCTCCAGAATCGCGCGACATCCGGATCCAGCAATTGCCGGTTGAAGGAGGAGACCTGCCGGGCGATGGCGGCATGATTCACCTGCGTGTTCCGTGTGAGCATGGTGTTCACCACGGAGATGCCGACGCTGGAGCCGATATTGCGCGAAAGATTGTAGAAGCCGGCGCCTTCCGCCCTTCGCTCCGATGGCAATGTGGAGAGGGCGACGGTGCTGAGCGGCACGAAGAGAAAGCCGAGCCCGATGCCCTGGAAGACCCCGACAGAGACGATCGTCGTCTGCGAGACATCGGGCGTCCAGCCGGTCATCGCGTAGAACGACCAGGCTGTGAGCACGAGACCGAAGGCGAGCAGGCCACGCGTATCGACCCGTCCGATCAGGCGGCCGGCGACCAGCATGGCGCCCATCGTGCCGATGCCTCGCGGGCCCATCACGAACCCCGCGGTGACGATGGGGTAGTTCATGAGCTCCTGGAGATAGGGGGGCTGCAACGCAAGAGAGGCGTAGTAGGTGAGGCCGACAATGGCGACGAAGAGCGTGCCGGCCGCGAAATTGCGGTCTTTGAACAGAGCAGGCCTTAGGAAGGGCCGGTCCGCCGTGAAGGTGTGAACGAGAAACAGATAAAACGCCAAGCCGGCGACGACCCCTTCTATGACGATCTCGCGGGAGCTGAACCAGTCGAGCTGCTCGCCGCGATCCAGCAGCATCTGCAGGGCACCGATCGTGAGACTGAGGGTACCGAATCCGAACCAATCGAGCTTGGCCGCCGTGTTCCGTTTGGTCTCCGACAGAAACGTCATCATGCCGAAGAAGGCCAGAATGCCGATCGGCAGATTGATATAGAAAACATAGCGCCAGGTGTAATGCTCGGTGAGCCACCCGCCGAGCACCGGCCCCAGAACCGGGCCGGCCATCACTGCCACGCCCCACAGGCCGATCGCTGTACCCTGACGTTCCCGTGGATTGATGTCGAGCAGAACGGTCTGCGAAAGGGGGACGAGTGCTGCGCCGAACAAGCCTTGCAAGACCCGGAAGACCACGATCTCCCCCAGAGACTGGGCGAGGCCGCACAGCATCGAGGCGAAGGTGAAACCGGCGACGGAAACAAGGAAGAGACGCTTCAGGCCGAAGCGGCCGGCCAGGAAGCCGGTTGGCGGCGTCATGATCGCTGCGGCGACGATATAGGAGGTCAGAACCCAATCGATCTGGTCCTGACTCGCCGAGACGCTGCCTTGCATATAAGGCAGCGCGACGTTGGCGATCGTGGTGTCGAGCGCCTGCATGAGGGTTGCGAGAATCACGCAGACGGTGATCGCTGCGCGGTTGCCTTCGCTAGGCTTGGCCTTGTTCATCATTCATTCCGGCAAAGAATGAGGTGATGCCCGGAACGTACCAGGAGCCGGCGCTCAGGCCAGGCGGCCGTGGCAGTGCTTGTACTTTTTGCCCGAGCCGCAGGGACAGGGCGCGTTGCGCGGCGTGGCGGCCCAGGTCGCCGGATTGCGCGGATCGACCGCGGCAGCGCGCATCGGCTGGGGGACGGCACGCGCGGCTTGGGGGGATGGGAGTTCGGTTGTCCGCACCGGCTCCACGCCCGCGCCGGCGAGCTCGAGCTCAGCGCCGGCCATCGCGGGGTCGGCGTGGCTTTCGATCATCATCTGCCGTCGCGGCTGGAAATCGGGCTGGGGCGGCGCCTCGGGCGAGATCTCGACGCGCGAGAGCAGCATCGTCACCCGTTCCTTGAGCTCGTCCAGCATTGCGTTGAAAAGAGAAAAACCCTCGCTCTTATATTCGTTGAGCGGATCGCGCTGGCCGTAGGCCCGAAGCCCGATGCCCTGCCGCAGATGATCGAGCGCGAGAAGGTGTTCCTTCCACACCTGATCGAGCGTCTGGATCAAAAGCGACTTCTCGATGAAGCGCATCAGGCCGGGCCCATAATTCGCCGCCTTGGCCGCCATCACCTGGTCCGCCGCCTGCTGGATGCGGATGCGGATCTCGGTCTCGGCGATGCCCTCCTCGTTCCCCCAATCCTCGATCGGCAGGTCGAGATTGAAGATGCGACGGACATCCTCGGCGAGTTCCTTCGTCTCCCACTGCTCGGCAAAGGCTTTTTCCGGGATGCGCCGGGCGACGAGGTTCCCGATCACCTCGGCGCGCATCTCGCTCACCGTCTCGGACACATCGTCGCTCTTCATGAACTCGCGGCGCTGGGCATAGACCTCCTTGCGCTGGTCGTTCATGACGTCATCGTATTTGAGCACGTTCTTGCGGGTGTCGAAGTTGCGCGCCTCGACCTTCTTCTGCGCCCGCTCGAGCGCCTTGTTGATCCAGGGATGGACGATCGCCTCGCCTTCCTTGAGGCCGAGCTTCTGCAGCATCCCGCCCATCCGGTCGGAGCCGAAGATGCGCATCAGATCATCCTCGAGGGAGAGGAAGAAGCGCGATCGCCCGGGGTCACCCTGGCGGCCCGAACGGCCGCGCAACTGATTGTCGATCCGCCGGCTTTCATGCCGCTCGGTGCCGATGACGAAAAGGCCTCCGGCCTTCTTCACCACCTCGTTCCCGTGCTCGACCGTCTCGCGGATGCGCGTGGTGCGGGCCTCATGCTCGGCCGGATCCTCGATCCCTTCGAGCTCCTGCCGGAGCAGCATCGCGACATTGCCGCCCAACTGGATGTCCGTGCCGCGGCCGGCCATGTTGGTCGCGATCGTCACGCCCCCTGGCGCGCCGGCCTGGGCGATGATGACCGCCTCCTGCTCATGGAAGCGTGCATTCAGAACCTGATGCGGAACCTTCTTCTTCTTGAGAATGCCGCTCAGCTCCTCGCTCTTCTCGATGCTGACGGTGCCGACCAAGACCGGCTGGCCGCGCCCGCGGCATTCCTCGATCAGATGCACCACCGCGTTGTATTTCTCCTCGGCGGTGCGATAGACCTCGTCATCCTCATCGGCGCGGATGACCGGCACGTTGGTCGGGACCTCGACCACGTCGAGCTTGT
>JASHVY010000443.1 GCA_030044345.1 Acetobacteraceae bacterium
CCGCGTTCGCAACCCCTCCCCGCGCGCATTCAGCGCTTCGGCCGCCTCCTTCGTGTAGATCCCGGTGAGCCCCGCGATGCCGGCCGACATGGTGAGCACATTGTTGTTGAAGGTGCCGGCGTGTGGCAGCGCATCGGTGCGGCGCGGATCGAAGCGCTCGAGCAGCGCCGCGCGGCCGCCGAAAGCGCCGCAGGACATACCGCCGCCGATATATTTCCCAAGCGTTACGAGATCGGGACGAAGCCCGTATTTGCCGGCAAGCCCGCCCGGCGCCAGCCGCGAGGTCATCACCTCATCGAAGATCGCGACCGCGCCCGCCTCATGCGCCGCCGCGATGAGGGTGGCGAGGAATTCCGGCTCCGCCGGGATGCAGCCGCCGCCGCCCATCATCGGCTCGACGATCACCGCCGCGAGCTTTCCGGCCTGAGCCTCGATCGCCGCCACCGCGCCCGCCTTGTCGTTGTAGCGGGCGAGCACGAAATCATAGGGCGCATTCACCGGCGAGCCGCCGCCCGCGAAAGTGAAGACCCCGCCGTGATAGCCGCCACGAAAGGCGAGCACGGTGCGCCGCCCGGTCACGGCGGCGGCGGTCGCCAGCGCCATCAGATTGGCCTCGGTGCCGGAATTGGTGAAGCGCACCAGTTCGAGTCCGAAACGTTCTGTGACGGCGCGCGCGAATCGCGCCTCGAGCATCGTGTGCCCGCCAAGATTGATGCCGCCATCGAGCGCCGCCTCGATCGCGCGGCGGATTCCCGGATGCGAATGGCCGTAGATGCCGGCCGTATATTCGCCGAGGAAGTCGATATAGTGCGCGCCGTCGAGATCGTAGAGATGCGCGCCCTCGCCGCGTGCAAGGCCGAGCGGGAACGGGGCATGGAAGAGCACGCTCCGCGTATTGCCACCCGGCATCACCGAAGCCGCCTCGACGAAACGGGCAAGGCTCTTCGGGTTGCGTGCGACATAGGCTTCGCGCACCTCGGCGAGAGCCGAATCGAGATCGGCATTTCTGAGCCCGGGTTCGTCCACCACTGAAGTCATTCCTCCGAGAGCACCGCCCGCCGTGGCTGGGGCGCGGCGCGCGGCACCATCGGACCACCAAGGCGGCTCTCCGGCAATGGCCCCACGCAATAACTCATCCGATGATTCCGCTGGCCGCTGATCCCACTGGCCGCGGATTGCCCGTGGCGCCGGGGCCACGATAGAGTTTCGATTGACGCCCAAGAGTGCGGTCACCGGAGGTGGGATAACCGAAGGCCTGAATCACGCGGGAGAATAAGCGGCTGGCGCGGGACGCGGGAGCAAATGCTTCCTGCTTTAGAGCGTGATGACCGAAGGTGGAGTCACCGGAGGTCTGAATCACGCGGGAAAACAAATGGCTAGAGCGGGATGCATGAGCGAGAGCGAACGTATCCCGCTCTAGAAAATCAGGCCATTACGGGTTAGGGATCACCGCATGGACCTTCGCGAGCACATCCGCGGCATTCCCGATTTCCCGAAGCCCGGAATTCTCTTCTACGATATTTCGACCCTGCTCCGCGATGCGGATGCCTGGCAGGTGGCGATGGACCGGCTGGCCGAAGCGGTGCGGCCCTATCGGCCGGACCTGCTCGCCGGGATCGAATCGCGCGGCTTCCTCATGGCCGCGCCGCTCGCCCTCAAGCTCGGCTGCGGATTCCTGATGCTGCGCAAGCGCGGCAAGCTGCCCGGTCGTACCATCGGCCATGAATATGCGCTCGAATACGGCACCGACCGGGTGGAGATTCAGGCCGATGCGGTCGAAGGCGGTGAGCGGGTGGTGATCGTGGACGATCTGCTCGCAACCGGCGGCACGATGGCCGCCGGCGTCACACTCCTGCGCCATGTCGGCGCGACAGTGCCGACAGCCGCTGCACTGATCGAGCTTACCTTCCTCAATGGCCGCGCACGCCTCGACGTGCCTTTCACTTCGCTCATCCAATACGATTCCTGACCACCGGAGCATCGGTTTGATTTGACAGGAGCCGCCGCTCGCGTAGGAGTGCCGGCTCCATAAAGGGAGGGGGTTGATGCGACTGGGTGAGACCCCTTCGCGGCGGAAGGCATTGCGGCTGCTTCTGGGAACCTGCGGGGCCGCGCTGCTCTCGCCGCAGAGGCCCGCGCGCGCCGCGACTGCCATGGCGGCCGTGCCCTTCCCGAACGGTGCCGCGGTGCTCGTCGCCGGCACGCCGGACGGGCCGCTCGATCATTGGGCGGCGGTGCTGGTGCCCGCGCTTGCCCGCGCCTTTCCGCCGGACACGCGGCTCGTGCGGCAGAATGCCATCGGCAATGACGGGGTGACGGGGGCCAACCAGTTCACGGCCCTTGCGGTGCCCGATGGCGCGACCGCCCTTCTCGTCCCCGGCGCCGCCGCAACCGCCTGGCTGGTCGGCGATCCCCGCACCCATTTCGACCTGGCGAGCTGGGTTCCGACCCTGAACGCCCTCACCCCTTCCGTCGTCATGGGCAAGGTGCCGCTCTCGGCCCTCGCCCCGGACCAGAGCCCGCGCATCGCCGCAGGCACGCCGACCGGGCCGGACCTCCCGGCGCTGCTCGCGCTCGAACTGCTCGGCACCAGCTTCACCGCCGTCTTCGGCCTTGCCGAGCCGGAGCAGGCCCGCACGGCGCTCGGCGAAGGCTCGGTCGATCTCGTCTTCCTGCATGGCGAAGACGTGCCCGAGCAGGCGGGCGCGCTCGCCCGGGAAGGTGCGGTCCCACTCTTCTCGTTCGGTGCGGTCGATGCGGCCGGCCGGCGGACGCGCGATCCGCTGATGCCGGATGTGCCCACGCTCGAGGAGGTCTCGCTCTCCCTCCTCGGCCATCCGCTGCGTGGCCGGCTGCTCGGCGCTTGGCAAGCGGCCGCGGCCGCGACCGCCCTCGATTATGCGCTGGTGCTGCCCTCGCTCACGCCGCCTGACGTGGTCGGCCTCTGGCGCCGCATGAGCGCGGCGATGGCCGCCGCCCCCGTAGTGCGCGCCCTCGCCGGTGCCGCCTCGGTGCGCATCGAGACCGCGCCCGACGCCAATAGCGGCACCGTCGCGGTCGCCGCCGACGCGGCAACACTGCTCGCGCTCCGCGGCTGGCTCGTCCGGCGCTTCGGCTGGACGCCGACCTGACTCAGAGCCGGATCGGGAAGGGCCGGCCCGCCCGTGGCCGACAGCGAAGGACAAGCGCGCCCGCATGAAGGAACTCGTGCTCCATCTCGGCATCCCCAAGACCGGCTCCTCGGCGCTGCAGGTCTTCCTCGCCCGCAACCATGCGGCCTTGCTCGCGCGCGGGGTCGATTACCTGCGGATCGGGGAGTTCATGCTCGGTGTGGAGGGCCGCATCTCGGCCGGCAACGGCGCCTATCTCGCGCGCACGATGCTTTCCCCGGACTCGCCCGCGCATCTGCCCGATACCGAGCGCTATCGGGCGGAGTTCCGTGAGGCCGTCGCGCGCAGCACCGCCCGTATCGGCATCGTCTCGAGCGAGCTCTTCATCGATGCAAGGCGCGAAGCGCTCGAAGCGCTGATCGCCGAGCTTGGCGAAGACGGCATCACCGTCAGGGCGCTCTACTATATCCGCCAGCATGACCAGTTCCTCACCTCTTCCTACATGCAGCAGGTGAAGCGCCACGCCTGCACCGAGTCCCCCGAGAGCTACGCACGGATCGCCTATCGCCAGCACCCGTATCTCAGATATCACAGCTTCTATCGCCATCTTTGCGGGATCTTCGGCGCCGACAACATCCTCTGCCGTGTCTATGAGGGCGCGCTGACGAAGGGCGATGGGCTCTTTCGCGATGTCCTCGGCGCTCTCAGCATCGAAGCCGAAGGCCTCGCCTTCGCGGTGCCCGACATCAATACCGGCCTGACGCCGAAGGACGTGGCGATCATGCTGCTCATCAACCGCCATCAGCCGCGTATGCAATTCTCCGATCTCGTGGTGGAGAATGCAGTGAACACCGGCGCGATGATGGCCGGCATCGCGCACCACATCCTGCCGCGCTGGCTGATTGCCGAGGTGGAAGCCTATTTCCACGAAGAAAACCAGGCCATGGCGCGGGATTATTTCAGGCGCGAGCAGCTCTTCGCGAGCCCGCCTTACACGGGCCCGGTCGACTCGATTACCCCCGAATCCCTTTCCCCCGCGGCAATTTCCATGTCCGCGCTCTCATTCGAGGACGTGATCAGCTTCTTCGGCGGCCTCCTCGTTCGCTATGACCAGCGGCTCGCCACGCTCGAGCAGAGGATCACGGAGATGAACAGCGCGATCCTCGCGCTCCGCGTCGAGCACCTCAGCCCCGAGACCGCGGGGAGCTAGAAGATGTCATGAACCTTCTGCCAAGCCCCATGTGGTAAATAGAATGCGGTAAACAAAAAGCGGTAAGTAAAGAAGAAAGATCTTTCTTGAAAGAAAGAACCAAAGAACTTTCATCCTTTCATTAGCGGTTCCCGGCTGGCACCGAGATCAATATGACTTCTGGTGGATCGGGGCACCCCGGCGCTCGTGGCATATGGACATAAGCATATCTTTATGCGATAGAAGCGCATGGAGAGCCTGCTAGCAAGCCTGCGCGCCGCCGCCGAGCCCACCCGGCTTCGCCTGCTGGCACTTGCCGCCCGTGGGCCCTTCTGCGTGAGTGAGTTCACCGCCATCCTGGGCCAGTCCCAGCCGCGCCTCTCCCGCCATCTGCGCCTTCTCTGCGAGGCTGGGTTGCTCGAGCGCGCGCGCGAAGGTGCGCATGCCTGGTTCCAGCTCCCCGCCGGCGCCGAAGGCGGGCTCGCCCGCGCCCTTCTCGCGCGCCTGCCCGACGAAGACCCCATCCTGGCTGCGGACCGCCGCCAGGTTGCCCGCGTGCTCGCCGAGCGCGCGCGCATCGCCTCGGAAAGCTTTTCCCGCCAGGGCGCGGACTGGGACGAGATGCGCGCCCTCAACCTGCCGGCCGGGGCTGTCGCCGAAACCCTTCTCGCCATCCTCCCCGAATCCGGTCTCGGCCGCCTGGTCGATATCGGCACCGGCACCGGGAGCCTGCTCACGCTCCTCGCACCCCGCATCACCGAAGGAATCGGCATCGATGCGAGCCCGGCCATGCTGGCGCTCGCCCGCACCCGGCTTGCCAATACCGGCCTCACCCATTGCACGGTCCGGCGCGCCGATATGTATCGCCTGCCGATACCGGATGCCGGCTTCGATCTCGCCACCCTCCAGATGGTGCTCCATTACGCGGAGGACCCGGCTTCCGTGCTCGCCGAAGCCGGCCGCGTGCTGCGCCCCGGCGCGCGCCTTCTCGTCGTCGATCTCGCCCCGCATGGCGAGGAGAAAGCCGCCACCCGCCTCGCCCATCGCTGGCCGGGCTTCACCGATGCCGAGATGGGCGGCTGGCTCGAGGCCGGTGGCCTCGAACCTGCGCCGGCCCGCTCGGTCGCAGGCCCCCTCACCGTCCGCATCTGGCCCGCCCGTCGCGCCGCCGCCTGAAGGAAAACAATGTCGCGTCCACCCCTGCTCGAGCTTCTGGAAAACCGTGTCCTGCTTTGCGACGGCGCCATGGGCAGCCGCGTCCAGGCCCTCACCCTCGATGTCGAACGTGATTTCTGGGGCAAGGAGAACTGCACGGACGTTCTCAACCTTTCGCGCCCCGACCTCGTACGCGAAATCCATCGCGGCTATTTCGAAGCCGGCGCCGACATGGTCGAGACGAATACCTTCGGCGGCTCGCCCATCACGCTCGGCGAATTCGGCCTCGCCGACCGCGCGCGGGAGATCAACCGCGTCGGCGCCGAGCTTGCGCGCGAGGCCGCCGGGGAGTTCGCCGATTCCCGCCCGCGGTACGTGATCGGCAGCGTCGGCCCCGGCACGAAGCTGCCGAGCCTCGGCCATATCGCCTATGATCCGCTCGAAGATGCGCTGGCCCTTCAATGCGCCGGCCTGATCGATGGCGGCGTCGATGCGATCCTGATCGAGACTTGCCAGGACACGCTGCAGATCAAGGCGGCGGTCAATGGCGCCAAGCGCGCCCGCGCCGAAGCCGGCACCGAAACCCCCATCTTCGTCCAGGTCACGGTCGAGACCACCGGCAGCCTGCTCGTCGGCCCGGACATCGCCGCCGCCGCCACGGTCATTCACGCGCTCGATGTGCCGCTGGTGGGCCTCAATTGCGCCACCGGCCCGCAGGAAATGGCGGAGCATATCGGCTGGCTCGCGCGCAACTGGCCGCGCCTGATCTCGGTGCAGCCGAATGCCGGCCTGCCTGAGCTGGTGGACGGCAAGCCGCATTATCCCCTCGCGCCGGCGGATCTCGCCACCTGGCTCGAACGCTATGTCGTCGAGGACGGGGTCAATCTCATCGGTGGCTGCTGCGGCACCTCAATTCCGCATATCGCGGCCCTGGATGCGATGCTGCGCCGCCTCGGCTTGCCGCGGCCCGCGCCCGTGCCGCGCCAGGCCCTGTGGATGCCTGCCGTCACCAGCCTCTATGGCCAGGTGACGCTCCGCCAGGAGAACAGTTTTTTCTCGATCGGTGAGCGCTGCAACGCCAATGGCTCGCGCCGCTTCCGCGAATTGCAGGAAAAGCATGATTGGGACGGCGCTCTGGTGATGGGACGCGAGCAGGTCGCCGAGGGCTCGAACGCGCTCGATGTCTGCACCGCCTTCGTCGGGCGCGACGAGCTCGCCGAGATGAACGCGGTCGTCCATCGCCTCAATGCCGGCGTCAATGCGCCGCTCGTCATCGATTCCACCGAAACACGCGTGATGGAAAGCACGCTCAAGCTCATTGGCGGCAAGCCGATCCTCAATTCCATCAATTTCGAGGATGGCGAGAAGCACGCCCATGATCGCCTTGCGCTGGCCCGCCGCTTCGGCGCCGCCGTGATCGCGCTCACGATCGATGAGGAAGGCATGGCGAAGACGCCCGAACGCAAGCTCGCGATCGCCCGCCGCCTCGTCGATTTCGCACGCGATCACCATGGCCTCTCGCCATCCGACCTGCTGATCGACCCGCTCACCTTCACCATCGCCACCGGCAATGAGGAGGATCGCAAGCTCGGGCTCTGGACCCTCGAAGGCATCCGCATGATCCGCGAGGCCTTGCCTGAGGTGCAGATCGTGCTCGGGCTCTCCAATATCAGCTTCGGCCTCAATCCCGCCGCCCGTGCGGTGCTCAACTCCGTCTTTCTCGATCACGCGCTTCGCGCCGGCATGACCGCGGCCATCGTGCATGTGAGCCGGCTCCGCCCGCTGCACGAGATCCCGCCCGAGGAGGCCGTGGTCGCCGAAGATCTCATCTTCGATCGCCGCCGCGAGGACTATGACCCGCTCACCCGCCTGCTGGAGCTCTTCGCCGATCGCAAGGCCGCGAGCGCAACGGAACGCAAGCGCGCCGAGACGCCCGAGGAACGGCTCAAGGAGCGCATCATCACCGGCGACCGCAAGGGGCTCGCCGAAGATCTCGATGCCGCACTCAAGAATTTGAGTGCGCTCGACATCATCAATACCGTCCTGCTCGACGGGATGAAGGTGGTGGGCGATCTTTTCGGTGCCGGGCGCATGCAGCTTCCCTTCGTTCTGCAAAGCGCCGAGACGATGAAGGCCGCCGTCGCCTATCTCGAACCTTTCATGGAGCGCGTCGAAGGCCAGGGAAAAGGCACGATCGTGCTCGCGACCGTGAAGGGCGATGTGCATGATATCGGCAAGAACCTGGTCGATATCATCCTCACCAACAACGGCTACCGCGTCGTCAATCTCGGCATCAAGGTGCCGCTCACCGAAATGCTCGCCGCGGCCGCCGAGCATCGCGCGCATGCGATCGGCATGTCCGGCCTGCTCGTCAAATCAACCGTGGTGATGCGCGAGAATCTCGAGGAAATGTCCCGCCAGGGCCTCGAGATTCC
>JASHVY010000444.1 GCA_030044345.1 Acetobacteraceae bacterium
ATCGTTTCATCGCGTGATTCAGACCTTCGGTGATTCCACCTCCGGTCATCACGCTTTAGAGCGGCGCCCTTGCCGTTCCTAGCCCTGCCGTCCGTCCGCGTGCCGTCCACCTGCGCGCTGCGCAAGCCCGCCAGCCGTTCGATATCCGTCCGCACCAGATCGTTCAGCCGCGCGCATGCGGCCACTGCCTGCCCGGCGCGTTCGGCCCGTGCGTGGAAGTCCGCGATCCGCCGTTCGAGCCCCGCCACCAGCCGTTCGCGGAGATCCGCCGGAACCGCCACGGAACCGCCGGCAATCCGGGCGATCGCCCGCTGGAGAGTGCCGCGCACGCGCGCGGTTTCTATCACATCCCCCCGGGCGCTCAACCAGATTCCCCGGCCCGGCAGGCGCCCGGCGAGATCAGGCACGAGGGTTCGCCCCGAGCCGATCCCATCAGGCCCGACCACGAGCCGCACCATTCGTTCCTTTGGCAGCACTTCGCGTGCCAGCACGCAACGGCGGAAGGGCGGGCGCTTCGGCCCCATGGCCGGCCCAATGGACGGGGCAGGGGCGGGGAGGGGATCAGCCGTGATGCGCCTCCTCGGGGGCGGCACCCTTCGCTTCCGTCTCGCCGGCGAACCAATGCGCGCGCGCGGCCATGATGATCGCATTCGCCGCGGCCTCATCGAGCGCCTCGCTGCCGACGATCTCGATCAGCTCGTCGGAGGCGAGATCGGCGAGATCGTCGAGCGTCTTCACGCCCTTCTCGCCGAGCGCCACCAGCATCGAGGGTGTGAGCCCCTCGATCGCCGCCACCTCATCGGCAACGCCGAGCGAGCGCCGCTGCTCGCCGAGTTCCGCCTCATGGCGGACCCGATAGGCTTCCGCGCGGCGAATCAGTTCGCCTGCGATCTGCTCATCGAACCCCTCGATCGCGGCAAGCTCCTCGGGCGGCGTCATCGCCAGCTCCTCGACCGAGCCGAACCCTTCGGTCACCAGCAGCCCGGCGATCACGTCATCGACATCGAGCGCCTCGACGAAGAGGCCCGTGCGCCGGCGGAATTCCTCCTGGCGCCGCTCGCTCTCCTCGGCCTCGGTCATGATATCGATGTCCCAGCGTGTGAGTTGGCTCGCCAGCCGCACATTCTGGCCGCGCCTTCCGATGGCGAGCGAAAGCTGATCGTCCGGCACCACCACCTCGACACGGCCGGCTTCCTCGTCCATCACCACCTTGGTCACCTCCGCCGGCGCCAGCGCATTGACGACGAAGGTTGCCGCCTGCGGGCTCCAGGGGATGATATCGATCTTCTCGCCCTGCAGCTCGGCCACCACCGCCTGCACGCGCGAGCCGCGCATGCCGACGCAGGCGCCGACCGGATCGATCGAGGAATCGCGGCTGATCACCGCCATCTTCGCCCGTGAGCCGGGATCGCGCGCGACGGCCTTGATCTCGATGATGCCGTCATAAATTTCCGGCACTTCCTGCGCGAAGAGCTTGGCGAGAAAGCCCGGATGCGTGCGCGAGAGAAAAATCTGCGGTCCGCGCGGCTCGGCCCGGACATCGTAGATATAGGCGCGCACGCGATCGCCGTTGCGAAAACTCTCGCGCGGGATCAGCTCGTCACGGCGCAAGAGCGCCTCGGCGCGGCCGAGATCGACCATCAGGTTGCCGTACTCGGTGCGCTTGACGATGCCGTTGACGATCTCGCCGACGCGATCCTTGTATTCTTCGTGCTGGCGCTTGCGCTCGATATCGCGCACGCCCTGCACGATCACCTGCTTGGCGGTCTGGGCGGCGATGCGCCCGAAATCGATCGGCGGCAAGGGATCGACGATGAACTCTCCGAGCTTGATCTCGGGGCGAAATTTCCGCGCGATGGCAAGCGGGATCTGCGTTTCCTCGTTCTCCACCGTCTCGACCACCTCGGTCCAGCGCGAAAGCCGCACATCGCCGGTCTTGCGGTCGACGGTGGCGCGGATGTCCTTCTCGTGGCCATATTTGGCGCGCCCGGCCTTCTGGATCGCACTTTCCAGGGTGGCGATCACCTCTTCGCGGTCGATCGACTTTTCGCGCGCGACAGCGTCGGCCACCAGCAGGATGTCGGGGCGGGCGATCGCGGTATCCATGGGATGTCCTCTCAGTTCCGTTGTTTTCAGTTGTTTCGTTTTGCAGGCGCCGTCGCAGCGATCAGCGCCTCGGTCAGAACCAGCTTGGCGCGGCGGATCGCCGCGAGCGGCAGCTCCATCTCCGCACCATCGTCGCGCCTGAGCCGCGCCGCCCGCTCGTCAGCGCCGAGCACGATACCGCTTGCGCGCCGCCTTCCCTCGATCGGTTCGGCAAGCTCGACCCGCGCGAGATGGCCGGCGAAGCGGTTCCAATCCTTCGCGCGCGTCAGCGGACGATCGATCCCGGGCGAGCTCACCTCGAGCTCCCACGCGCTTGGCAGCGGATCGGCAACATCGAGCACGGCGCCGAGCGCGTGGCTGATCGCCTCGCAATCCTCGATCGCCATCGCCTCTCCGTCATTGCGTTCGGCCATGATCTGCACCTTCGGCCGCGCTCCCCCCATGATCGCGACACGCACCAGCTCATAGCCCATCGCTTCGAGCGTGGGGGAAACGAGTTCGGCGAGCCGGCTTTCCGGCTCCGGCGTGGCTGGTACGCGATCGGCCAAACAAAAAAGGCGGCCCGTGAAGGCCACCCCCCGTCAGTCAGCGGAGAATGATTTTCGTAGCGGAGATAGCGTCCACCACCCGTGATTGCAAGACTGAAGGGGGTGATTTTCGGGATGGTGAGATCATCTCGCGCCTGCGGGAGCGGTCACGATCCGCTCCGGCGGACGAGGCGCCAATAGAGCGGCTGGCGCCCGGCCGCGAACGCCTTCACCTCGTAGCGGGTGGGGGGCCAACCGGCCGGCCGCTGCGCCAAAGGCGGGGGAACACAGAAAAATTCCTGCCGGGCCAGCACCTCCGCCGTCCAGGCCTGGAGCACCGGATCGTCGGTGGCGATCCGCCATTCCGCGCCGGGTGAGAGAATGCGCGCGACCTCCGACAGGAAGAGCGGGTGGAGGAAGCGCCGCTTGGCGTGGCGGGCTTTGGGCCAGGGGTCGGGGAAAAGAAGGAAGAGCCTGCCAACCGACGAAGCGGGCAGCGCCCGGATCAGCGCCCGCGCATCATCGGTCCAGAGGCGAAGATTGCCGGGCAGCGGAGAACTTGCCTCTTCCCCCTCCGGCACCAGAGCGGAGAGCAGCGAAGCGACGCCGTTCTCGAAAACCTCGCAGGCGATCAGCCCGATTCCCGCGTTTGCCCCGATCGTCGCCAGCGCATGCTCTCCCGCACCGAAACCGACTTCGAGCCAAACTTCTCCAGCCCGCGGGACGAAGGCCCCGGCAGGATCGGGCGCATCATCCGGCGCGAAGCGGAGAAGCGGCAGGATCTCGGCAAGGAGCAGACGCTGGCGCGTCCGCAGCTTATGGCCGCTTCTCCGTCCGTAAAGCCGGTCCGGCGGTTCTTTGAACCGCCTCTCGCTCACCGACCGAAGGCGGCGGCGAGCGCGGGGGCGAGGTCGGTGCGCTCCCAGGTGAAGAAACCGCGCTCCTCATCCGGTTCGCGACCGAAATGGCCGAACGCCGAGGTCGGCGCATAGATCGGCCGGTTCAGATGCAGATGCTCGCGGATGCCGCGCGGGGAAAGGTTCATCATCTCCCGCAGCACCTTTTCGAGTCGCACCTCGCTCACGTCCCGTCCGGTGCCCTGCAGATCGACATAGACCGAGAGCGGCTGAGAGATGCCGATCGCGTAGCTGATCTGCAGCGTGCAGCGATCGGCGAGCCCGGCCGCGACGACGTTCTTGGCAAGATAGCGGCATGCATAGGCGGCGGAGCGATCGACCTTGCTCGGATCCTTGCCGCTGAATGCTCCGCCGCCGTGCGGGGCGGCGCCGCCATAGGTATCGACGATGATCTTGCGCCCGGTGAGCCCGGCATCGCCATCGGGACCGCCGGTCACGAACTTCCCCGTCGGATTCACGTAGAAGCTCTCTTCGGGGCACATCCATCCGTCCGGCAGGCTGCTCTCGACGATCGGCCAGAGCATCCGCTTGATCTCGCTCTGCTCAAGATCGGGCTCGTGCTGGATCGAGACGACGATCGAGGTTGCCTCGACGGGCCTGCCGTCGATATAGCGCAGCGTCACCTGGCTCTTCGCGTCGGGCTTGAGCCCGGCCACGCCGATATCGTGGTTACGGCGCATTTCGCTGATCCGGCGCAGGATCAGATGGGCATAGTGGATCGGCGCCGGCATCAGTGTTTCGGTCTCGGTGCAGGCATAGCCGAACATGATGCCCTGGTCGCCGGCGCCTTCATCCTTGTTGCCGCTGGCATCGACCCCGATCGCGATATCCTGGGACTGCGAGTGCAGATGGCAGCAGATGACGGCATCCTTCCACGAGAAGCCCGGCTGGTCGTAGCCGATATCGTGCACCGCCATTCGCGCGAGATGCGTCAGATACTCGTGCGTGACGATATCCGGCCCGCGCGTCTCCCCGGCGAGGACGATGCGGTTGGTCGTGACCAGAGTCTCACAGGCGACGCGCGAATAGGGATCGGCGGCGAGGAACGCGTCGAGGACAGTATCACTGATACGGTCTGCAACCTTGTCGGGATGGCCTTCCGAAACCGATTCGGAAGTAAACAGGAACTCGCCCCTGTCGCGCATGGATCTTTCCTCTTGTCGCGAGAGCGTTGCCGAAGGGTCCGGCCGCCGCGCCGACCGGATGCCGGAGCGCCGGGGTCAATGGCCGAAACCTGCCGGGGGGTCAAGCCTCGGCCGAGCCGGGCGCTCCCTCTTATACCATCTACACCATCCCGATGACGTCGCGCATCGAATAGAGCCCGGCCGGCCGGCCGGCGAGCCAGAGGGCCGCACGAACCGCGCCGCTTGCATAGACCCTGCGATCGAAAGCGCGATGGACGAGGGCGAGATGCTCGCTCGCGCCCGCGAAAAGAAGCGTGTGCTCACCCACCACCTGCCCGCCGCGCAGGCTGGCGAATCCGATCTCACCGGTCTCGCGTGGCCCGACATCGCCATGCCGCCCGCTCCGCATCACCGCTTCGAGCGCCACGCCACGCCCTTTGGCCACCGCGCGGCCGAGCCCGATCGCGGTGCCCGAAGGCGCATCCACCTTTTGTCGATGATGCATCTCGAGAATCTCCGCATCATAGCCCTCGGCAGGGAGCGCGGCTGCCATCCGCTCGGCGAGCGCCAGCATCAGGGTCACGCCGGGTGAGAAGTTGGCGGCATAGACGATCGGAATCCACTCCGTCGCTGCGGCGACTGCCGCCTCGTCCTGCGCGGTCAGGCCCGAAGTGCCGAGCACCCATCCCACCGCAGCATCCGCGAGCGCCCGTGCATGGGACGCGGCGGCGCCGGCATGGGTGAAATCGATCACCACGTCGGCCAGCGCAGCAAGCCCGGCGATATCGGGGGCAAGCGGCACGCCTCTCAAATTTTCAGCTTCGCCCGTCGCGTCGGGACGGCGAAGACCCCCGGCGAGCGTCGCTCCTGTCGATTTCACCTCTTCGGCCAGCAGCCGTCCCATCCGTCCGGTGATGCCGGCGATCCCGATCCTCAGCATCATTTGATTCCCCCTGCGGGGCGATCCTGCGCGGTTGCAGGCGCGTCCGCAACGCATTGGCGGAAAGCGACGCGCGCGGCTTTACTGGGTGCGGATCCCGTGGGTGCCGCGCCGGATCCGCCACACCTTTCCGGATTCAAAACGAGGAGCATTGCATGGTCCAGGCGCTTTCCCTTCTCCTGATCTGCCAGCTTCTGGGCACCGTCATCGCCCGGGCAAGCGGTGTGCCGATACCCGGCCCGGTCTTCGGCCTCATCCTGCTGATGATCCTGCTGATGGTCCGTCGCGGCCCCGATCCGGGGCTCAGCACGACCGCGCAGGCGCTGCTTCGCCATCTCGGCCTGCTCTTCGTGCCTGCCGGAGTGGGAATCGTGAACGAGCTCGATGTGCTGCGCACCAATGCGCTCGCGCTCGCCGTAGCCCTTCCCATCTCGACGCTGCTCGCGCTCGTCGTCACCGGGCTTGGCATGCAGTTTCTGCTTCGCGGCGAACGCTGATGTCCGGCCTCTATCACGCCTGGGTCTATCTGCAGAGCGAGCCGCTGCTCGGCCTTACCGCGACCTTGCTTGCCTGGCAGGCCGCAAGCTGGCTCGACGAACGGACGGGGCACGCGGCCTGGTCCAATCCGATCATGATCGCGATCATCCTGCTCGCGCTCGTGTTGATCGCCAGCGGCACGTCCTACCGCAGCTACTTCAACGGCGCGCAATATGTGCAGTTCCTGCTCGGACCGGCGACTGTGGCCCTGGCGGTGCCGATGTACGCCAATCTCGGGACGATCCGACGGAACTTCATCCCGATCCTTCTTTCCATGACCGCAGGTTCGGCCGTCGCCGCGATCTCGGCAATGCTCATCGTCGAAGCGCTCGGCGCGCCGCGCACGGTGGTGATCTCGATCGCCCCGAAATCCGTCACCACGCCGATCGCCATGGGGATCTCTCAGGATCTTGGGGGCTTGCCTGCGCTCACGGCGATCTTCGTGCTGATCACCGGCATCTTTGGCGGGCTGATCGCCCTGCCGCTGTTTCGGCTCCTCGGCATCCGGGACCGCCGCGCGCAGGGGCTCGCAGGCGGCACCGCCGCGCACGGCCTCGCCACGGCGCGACTGCTGCTCGAAAGCGACACGGCCGGTGCCTTCGGCGGCCTCGCGATCGGACTCAACGGTCTCATCACTGCGATTATGGTGCCGCTTTTCATTCGCTGGCTGCTTTAGATCAATATGGCTTCTGGTGGATCGCTCCGCGCCAGGGTCCCCCGATCCGCCAAAGCCCAAGGGGAAGCCATGAAATTGATCGAGAAGACAAACCGAGCGTGATGACCTAAAATCATCACGCTCCAATGGAGCGACGGGCCGGGGACCTCAGCCGCGCCCGCCATTCTCGAAGAACTCGCGCACCCGCGCGAAGAAACCTTCCGATTCCGGATGGCCCTTCGCGTTACGGCCCGATTCCTCTTCGAATTCGTCGAGCAGCTCGCGCTGGCGGCGTGTGAGATGCTGCGGCGTCTCCACCGCGACCTGCACATACATGTCGCCGCGCGTCGCACTCCTCAGCACGGAGAAACCCTTGCCCCGCAGCCGGAACTGATCGCCGCTCTGGGTGCCGGGCGGGATCTTGAGCTTGGCGCGGCTGCCGTCGATCACCGGCACCTCCACCTCCGCGCCGAGCGCCGCCTGTGTCATGCGCAGCGGCACGCGGCAGAAGATGTTGGCGCCGTCGCGCTGAAAGAGGGCATGCGGCCGGATCGCCACATGCACATAGAGATCGCCCGGCGGCGCGCTGCGCGCGCCTGCCTCGCCCTCGCCGGCAAGGCGGATGCGGGTTCCGTCCTCCACTCCGGCCGGGATGGTGACCTGGAGCGAGCGCTCGCGTGCCACCGTTCCCGAGCCGCCGCAGATGCGGCAGGGATTGCGGATCACCCGGCCGGCGCCGCCGCAGGTCGGGCAGGTGCGTTCGATGACGAAAAATCCCTGCTGGGTGCGCACCTTGCCGAGCCCGCCGCAGGTCCCGCAGGTCTCCGCACCGCGCTCCTTGTTCTCCGAGCCGGTGCCATTGCAGGCCTCGCAGCTTACCCGCGTCGCCACGCGGAGCTGTGTCTTGGTTCCCGCGAAAGCCTCGGCGAGATCGATCTCCACCGTCTGGCGCAGATCCGCGCCCGGTCGCGGACCGCGCGAGGCACCCCGGCGCCCGCCCATGAACTCGCCGAACATCTGATCGAAGATATCGCCAAGCCCGGCGCCGGTCGCGAAGTCGAAACCGCCGCCGCCGCCCATTGCCGGATCGAACGCAGCATGGCCGTAACGGTCATAGGCCGCCCGCTTCTGGTCGTCCTTGAGCACGTCGTAGGCTTCGTTGATCTCCTTGAAACGCGCCTCGGCCGCCTTGTCCCCCGGATTGCGGTCCGGATGGAATTGCATCGCAAGCTTGCGATAGGCCTTCTTGATTTCTTCGGCGCCGGCCTCGCGGGAAACACCGAGTGTCGCGTAGTAATCCTGTTTCGCCATCGTCAGTTCATTCCCGCGCTCACGAGCGGCGTGGCGCCGAGCGGATCGCGGAAGGAATCGCGAGAAAACGCCTCTCGTCCATCACCCGAATATTCTCACGAACATCCCTGACCGGCCGGCGCCGGTTGCAACTTCACGCGCCGGGACAGAGGCGCCGTCCCGCGATCGCGAGACGGCGCCTTTGCTATCCTCCGCCTGCATTCCCCCCTCAAAGTGGCAGGGATGATCAGGCGGATTTCTTCTTCTGCTCGTCGACTTCCTCGAACTCGGCGTCCACGACCTTCTCGTTGCCGGAGGAAGATCCGCCCTGGCTGGTCCCCTGACCAGTGGATGGCCCGCCATCCTGCGGACCGCCCGGCTGCGCTCCGGCCTGCTGGGCTTGATACATCGCCTGGCCGATCTTCATCGCCACTGCCGAAAGCCGCTCGGTTGCACTCTTCAGTGCTGCCGTATCGGTTCCCTCGGCGGCCTTATGCACGTCGGCGATCGCCTGCTCCGCCTCGTTCTTGTCGGGGCTCGCGATCTTGCCCTCGTTCTCCTTCAGGGTCTTCTCGACCTGATGGATCAGCGCATCGGCCTGGTTCTTGGCCTCGACAAACTCACGCCGCTCCTTGTCCGCCGCCGCATTCGCCTCGGCTTCCCGCACCATCTTCTGGATCTCGGCCTCGCTGAGCCCGCCCGAAGCCTGGATGCGGATCTGCTGCTCCTTGCTGGTCGCCTTGTCCTTGGCGGAGACGGAGACGATGCCGTTGGCATCGATGTCGAACGTCACCTCGATCTGCGGCACGCCACGCGGCGCGGACGGGATGCCCACGA
>JASHVY010000445.1 GCA_030044345.1 Acetobacteraceae bacterium
AGGGGATCGCGCCCGAGATCCTGCCTCGCATCTTCGAGCCTTCCTTCACCACGCGTCGCGCGGAGGGTGGCAATGGGCTTGGCCTTGCCAGCGTGCGGGGGCTCGTCCGTCGCGCCTGCGGTTTCATCAAGGTGGAAAGCGAGCCTGGCCGCGGAAGTTGTTTTCGCATCTATCTGCCCTGTTCCGGTGCAGCCGCGTCGCTTGCCGGGCCGGCGCCGGACCCATCTCCATTGATGGCAGCAGCGATTGCCGAAGAGCCGCGCCGAGCCCTCCTGGTCGAGGATGAGGCCGCGGTCGGCCGTGTTGCCGAGCTCGCGCTCCGGCAAGGGGGATGGGAGGTGCATCTGGCCGAGTCGGCCGACTCGGTGCTTGCGAATCTCGGCCGACTCGCGCGACCGGATGTTCTGGTCTCGGACATGTCCATGCCCGGCATGGATGGGCCAACCCTCGTGCGAATTTTGCGCGCGCACTGGCCGGGGCTGCCGGCGATCCTGGTTTCGGGGTACGCGGGAGAGAGAGGCCGGAGCATGCTTCGAGACGAGGGCGTGGCCTTCCTGCCCAAGCCTTACCGGCTTGCCGACCTGCTTTCCCTGATGGCGGATGCGGCCCGAACGGTGCATATGCCGAATTTCTTGCTCGAATCGCCCAGGGGGCGATAGAAGGGCGACCGAGAACAAAACAGGGGTGACTTCTTAACGAACTTCGCATAGGTCTGTTGTAAATTTGTTCTGTTAACGGTCGTGACTCGACAACTTAACAGAGAGCATGCGACCTTTTCTTTCTGCTTCAGGTTGAGAGACGCTTGCCAAGACTTTGGGCATCAAGACTGGGCATCAAGACTGGGCACCAAACGGGGGTGGTTATGGAGAAGAACAAGGCGCTGGACGCCGCTCTGGCGCAGATCGAACGCGCCTTCGGCAAAGGCTCCATCATGCGCATGGGGGCGGGCGCCGGGGAGGAAGCGGTCGATGTCATCCCCTCCGGCTCGCTCGGGCTTGACCTCGCGCTCGGCATCGGCGGCCTGCCGAGGGGACGGATCGTCGAGATCTACGGCCCGGAGAGTTCCGGCAAGACCACGCTCGCGCTGCATGCGATCGCCCAGGCGCAGAAGATGGGCGGCACCTGCGCCTTCATCGATGCCGAACATGCGCTCGACCCGATCTATGCGCGCAAGCTCGGCGTCGATGTCGAGAATCTTCTCATCAGCCAGCCCGATGCCGGGGAGCAGGCGCTCGAGATCGCCGATACGCTCGTCCGCTCCGGCGCGGTGGACGTGCTGGTGGTGGACAGCGTCGCCGCCCTCGTTCCCCGTGCCGAGCTCGAAGGCGAGATGGGGGATACCCATGTCGGCCTGCACGCGCGGCTGATGAGCCAGGCGCTGCGCAAGCTCACCGGCAGCGTTTCCCGCAGCAACACGCTGCTCATCTTCCTCAACCAGATCCGCCTCAAGATCGGGGTGATGTTCGGCAACCCGGAAACCACCACCGGCGGCAATGCGCTCAAGTTCTATGCCTCGGTCCGCCTCGATATCCGCCGTGTCGGCAGCGTCAAGGACCGCGATGAGGTCATCGGCAACGAAACGCGGATCAAGGTGGTGAAGAACAAGATGGCACCGCCGTTCCGCCAAGTCGAGTTCGATATCATGTACAGCGAAGGCATCAGCAAAACGGGCGAGCTGATCGATCTTGGCGTCAAGGCCGGCGTGGTGGAGAAATCGGGCGCCTGGTTCAGCTATGATTCCCAGCGCATCGGCCAGGGGCGGGAGAACGCAAAGCGCTTCCTGCGCGACAATCCCGAAATCGCCGATGCGATCGAGGCGAAGATCCGCGCCCAGTCGGGCATCGTCGCAGGGGCGATGCTGTCCTCCGAAATCGGCGAGGAGGCCGAGGCGGCTGACTGAGCAGCCCACTGGGCCGCTCGCCGCCGGCTTACCCCTCACCCAAGAGGATGACGCGCTGGTGGAGGCCGCCGAGGCGGCGCTCCGGCAGCATTTTCATCCTTGGCGCCACCGGCTTGCCGCGGCGGCACGCGACGGGAGCGGCCGGATCTTCACCGGCCTGCATCTCGGCGCGACCGTCGGGCGGCTTTCGATCTGCGCCGAGGCGACCGCGCTCGGGCGCGCGCTGATCGAAGGGGATGGGACGATCGCCGCCATCGTCACCGTGCGTCACCCAAAGCCCGACGAGCCCCATCCGCATCCGGCCGTGGTGCCGCCCTGTGGCGCCTGCCGCGAAATGCTCGCCGACCATGCCCCGGAGGCCCAGGTGATCCTGCCCGGCCCCAACGGACTGGTGCGAGTCCCCGCGCTCTTCCTGCTGCCGTTGCCTTATCAGAGGTAGGCAGGGGACGCTGTCCCCCCGACAGGGCTTGGAGGCCCCAGACCCCCATCCGTTTCGTGATAGGCGCCAAAGCCAATGGCGATGCCGGCAGAGGAGCGGATTTGCATTCGCCAACCCTGCTCGAGCGACTTTTCTTTGCCACTCATCATCCCCCATGATCGCTCGACCCGGAAGGTCGGTGTCGGGCCGTGATCTTCATCGTTTGCCGGAACAACCCTGTCTCGAAATTTCTTTAATTTCCTCGATCGACAAGGATGGTGCTTTGTCTCGCTTCAGAAAGTCGAAGACATCCGGGAGCTTCCCGGCCGGCCGCGGTGCGCCCGCGATGATCGCGCGGCCGGTCGAGTGAGGGACGTTACGGTTCTCGGAATCGCCTCCGAGATCTTTCCGCTGATCAAGACGGGCGGCCTCGCCGACGTGGCCGGGGCGCTGCCGGTGGCGCTCGCGGATGAAGGCGTGCGGGTCACGACCCTGGTCCCGGGCTATCCTTCGGTGCTCGCTGGGCTCGCGGGCGTGGAATCGTTGCGACACTTCACCGAACTCTTTGGTGGACCGGCACGAATCTTGAGGGGACGCGCCGGCGGTCTCGATCTCTTGGCAATCGATGCGCCGCATCTCTATGCCCGGCCCGGCAGCCCCTATATCGGGCCGGACGGGCGGGACTGGCCGGACAATGCACAGCGCTTCGCTGCCCTCGGCGCCGTGGCGGCTTCGCTTGCCGTGGGCGAGGGAAATGGCGTCGCGCCCGATATCGTCCACGCCCATGACTGGCAGGCCGGGCTCGCCCTCGCCTATCTCCATCACCACGCGCGGCGCCCGGGCACGGTCTTCACCGCGCACAACCTGGCCTTCCAGGGGAATTACCCGCCTTCTCTGATGGCGGAGCTCGGCCTGCCCGCTTCGGATTTCGCGATCGATGGCGTCGAGTTCTACGGCAATCTCAGCTTCCTCAAGGCCGGGCTCTTCTACGCGGACCGCATCACCACCGTCTCGCCGACCTATGCGGCCGAGATCCGCACGCCGCAGGGTGGCATGGGGTTCGACGGCCTGCTTCGCACGCGCGCCGCCTTGCTGTCCGGCATCCTCAACGGCATCGACGAAACAGTGTGGAACCCGGCCACTGATCCGCACATCGCGGCCCGCTTCTCCACGGCTCGCCCGGGACGGCGTTCCATCAACAAGGAAGCCCTGCAGAGCCGGCTTGGCCTCGCGACCACGCCCGGGGCATTGCTCTTCGGGGTCATCAGCCGCATCACCTGGCAGAAGGGTCTCGACCTGCTGCTCGCCAACCTGCCTGGGCTGCTCGGGCTCGGCGCGCAGCTCGCCCTTCTCGGCAGCGGAGAGCCCGGGCTTGAGGACGCGATCGCCGAAGCTGCCGCCGCTCATCCCGGGCAGGTCGCCGCTGTCATCGGCTATGACGAGGCATTGGCTCACCAGATCCAGGCGGGGGTGGACGCCCTGCTCATCCCCTCCCGGTTCGAGCCCTGTGGCCTGACCCAGCTCTGCGGCTTGCGCTACGGCGCGCTGCCGGTGGTGGCGCGGGTCGGAGGGCTGGCGGACACCGTGATCGACGCCAACGAGGCCGCGCTCGCGGCCGGCACCGGCAGCGGTGTGCAGTTCGCCCCGGTCACACAAGAGATGCTGGCGGTCGCGATCCAGCGGACCGCTTCATTGTGGCGCGAGCCCGCCACATGGCGGCGCCTGCAGCGCAACGCCATGCGCACCGATGTCTCGTGGCGGCGCCCGGCCGCCCGCTACGTCGCACTCTATCGCGCGCTCATCACCGAGCGCGCGCATTGAGCGCCCGAGCACGGCCATCGGTGAGTTGGAGCCCCCTCGCGTGATGGGTCCGATACGACTTCGGATCATCCAAGAGCCAGGCGCCCGCCACGATGTCTGCCCCGGGTTTGGACGGGATGCGGCGACTCCCCGCGCTGCGGATGAGCCGATCTCTCATCGCCAAGAGCAAATTTCTCCCGTATGGGGGCGCGCGCCGCCAAACTTTCTGTCACACGCATTTCTCGTACTCTGGCTGGCCCCGTCACCAAGCCCGAGGGGAGGCCTGCCGAACCAACGCTTGAGTACGCCGGCACTTCGTAACCCCGCGTCAGGCGCCGCACCACATCCCGATACGCTGCAAGATGATCCTCCATCCGCAGTTGCTTTTGCGCATATTGCCGAGCCGTGGCGGCGAGCTGCCGGGCCAGTTCGACATTCTCGAGCATCTCCAGGATTCGCTCGGCAAGGGCTGCCGGATCGAGACATGGCGTGAGCAATCCATTGTAACGATCCCGGACGAATTCGACGACCGGAGGTGTGTCGCTGGCTATCAATGGCGCCCCGATCGCCAGCGCCTCTCGCAGCGACCATGAAACTACGAACGGGTACGTCAGATAGACATGGGCATCCGATCGCTGAAGAAGTGAAAGGTATTTTTTGTAATCGAGCCTGCCGGGAAAATGCACCCGGCCGTGATCGATCGTGCTGCCGAGCTCGCCGAGCATCCGCGCCCGCCACGTTCCCCCCTGCGGGGGTGGCATCCCGTAACTCACCTCGTCCCCGCCCACGAGCACCACGCGGATATCGGGCCGAGCCGCGAGCAGCCGAGGCAATGCGCGCATCATCACATGAAAGCCACGGTAAGGCTCGAGGTTGCGCGCAACATAAGTCACGAGCTTTTCGTGCGGCTCTATACGAAGCCCGCCGAGCACCCATGACTGTCGTCGCACCCTCGGCTGCGGCTTGCAGAGTTCGAGATCGGCCCCCTCCGGCAATATATCGATTCCAGCCGCCGCCCAATCCGGGAAAGTCGAACGTTGCCATTGCGTCGGGCTTTGCCCGTGACCGCCCATGGTGAGCGCCAGGAGATTGACCGTATTCTTCGCTCGGATGCGGGGATAAAGCGCGGGGTCGGGCGGGAATTCAGGGTCGAACCCGACGTCAACGCCCTCGGTGTGATAGAAGAACTCGAAATATCCAAGCAACGGCGTCGAAGGCCATATGTCGCGGATATTCAGAAGCTCGCCCCAGCCGTGGTGACCGATGATCATGTCAGGGGTGAAGCCCAGGCGCTTCACGCGCTCGGCGGTCCTTGCCACCGTTTCCGCCCTGAGCGAAGCCAATTCGAATTCCCGTGCGTCCGGATGCGTTGTCCGGCTTGGTCCACGCGGCAGGCGGTAAACAACCTTGCGCACACCGGCAAGATGATTGGCGTTTGGCTCAGAGAGGAAAACGATCTCGTCGCGGCCTCGCGCCGCCAGGTGCTTCAGGAAATGGACGTATTGACCTGGGAAGTTTTGATGGACGAAAAGATATCTCACGTCTGTCAGCCACTCAACCGGCAGACCTGGCTGTTTTCCAGAAAGCAGATGCGCGCCATCCGCACTCTTTAGATACGCTTCGCGCGCTTGGCCAGACGTTTGACCGCACCCTGCTTCTTTCGGATCGGCTTCGCTTTGCTCTGTACCGCCTTCTTGCGCACCAGTCTCGTCGTTCGCCGGACGGCGGGAGCCGCCTCTTGCAGAAGTGGACTCCGCTCTCGCAACGTCACCTGGAAGGCTTCCAGCGGGGCGAGGTCATCCGCCTCGCAGGGGTCTCCTGCGCCAACGGGCCCGACGGAAGATCCGTCGGTGAATGTCGCGGAATAAATGCACTCAAATTTCTCGGCCCCTGCCCCACGCAGCCGTACGCGAAACCCGAGGACGGGCAGCGCCATCCGTCTGCTACCGCAAAATTGCCCGCTCTGCGCCCATGGTGAAAGCCAACCGCGCCCGAGCACCGCCTGGTATTCCAGGTCCTCCGGGCGCATCCCCGGTGGCGCCGAAAGGGAGAACCCTTCGATCCAGAGCTTGCTGCTCCGCTCGCCCATCCATTCCCCGAGCTGCCCTCTGACATCGCCGCGCCGCTGTATATGGGCCGTCATCGTGACTGGGGCGCCCGCAAAATCCTGCGTGCTGGTTGCGCCCATAGCTTTCGCCATCTCACCGTTGCTTTCCGGTCCGGGCGCTTCCAACCCAACGGCGGGCGAAATATTCTCGGTCCCATTCGCCCGGAAATCGCCGAGGCGAACGACCTGGATCTGTGGCAGGGAATCTCCTCCCAAGGTGGACTGATAGACTGTCACCAGAATCTGCGCCGGCCCCTCGGAGACGCGGATCAATGCTGCGTCGTTGCCTGTCGACACCCAGCCGCCCTCGCGGAATCCGCTGATCTCGATGCCTCCATTTGCGCTTATCCCATTGGGAGGCAGTGAGATCCGCACACCCGGAAGCCCGGTGGCTGGATTGGGAGGGTGCGCGTTCGGGCCCTGGAATACACAGTAAAGCCCGGGATCGAGGGTCATCAAGTGACCCGACACCTTGAGCTCGCTTACGATCTTCTGCTCGGACATCCCACTCATTCACCAGAGTGTCAAGATTCACCGGAGCGTCAAGCCAACATCGGCCGCGTGACGTTGTCTTTTGGAACGGTTACGCGATGATTATTAGAAATAGTCGTCCACACCGTCCACCACTTTCTGTTCGCAACGGCGCGCATATTGAATTGAACAACGGAGACATCCGGTCAAGAGATCATTGGTGTTGGGAAGCGCCAGGGGGCAGCCCGGGAGGCAGCCCAAGAGGCAGAAACGAATCGACCGGTGATTTGGCAGTTGTCGCTGATGGTTTCCGAAGCGAGATAAGTCTCGAAAATATTCCCAATGGGCATTGAGTGCCGACTTTCGCGACCTGGCTATCGAACTGTCTTGGTGATCATGTCGCGGATCGATGACGAAAGACGGCTCATCATTGAGATCATCTGAATGATTTTTGGACTCTCTCTATCGTTTTTTCGGCAGCCTGGTGAGTTTGGGGGGAATCTGGGGTGGGTATGGTTGGCTGCCGGCTTGATGGAAGCGGGGTCATGCAGAAAATTGAGACGGCCGGCTCGTGGCTTTTTGTGGACTCGGGGATCCAAGCGCGACTTCCGACACGAGAGCCGTTGATCTTCGCGCGCCCGACGACGAAAGCCCGAAACCAGTGCGGATTTTTGAGGCAGGGCAGAGCCAGGGACAGTATCAATTGCAACAGATGGGCGCGTAATCGTCACGATGTCTCATCATTTATATTTCGTATCGTCGTTTTGGCTTGCGCCAGCCCGGCCGGCCGATCGACGGCAGCCAGGCGCTCCATTCCGCGATCATTCGTTACTATAAAGAGATTGTTGGATTTT
>JASHVY010000446.1 GCA_030044345.1 Acetobacteraceae bacterium
CCGATCAGATCGCGCTCATGCACGCCGGAGAGATCGTGCAATGCGCGCCGCCACGCGAGCTGTATGAGCAGCCGAACAGCGAATTCGGGGGCTGGTTCCTGGGCAATCCCGGCATGAATTTCTTGAGCGCGCAGCCCGCGCAGGGAGGTGGGATCGTGGTGGATGGCGTGCCCTTCCCTCTTGTCGTGCCGCATGGCAGGCTCGCGGACATCCGCTTTGGAATCCGGCCTGAACATGTCCGCATCGTGGCCACACCATTGCCGGATGCTGTCCCTGCGCGTGTGCTCCGAAGGGCCGTTGCGATCGGCGGTCAGCATCTGGTCACGCTTGCGGTGGAGGGAAGCCGGATCAAGGCCAAGATCGCGCCGGCCACAGGTCTATCGCGTGGTGCACTGGAGATCGGCGCCGAGGTTTTCGTGATCTGCCCGATCGAGCAGGCGGTGCTGTTCCATCGCGGCGAAAGACTTGCCGAGCCGCCGCAACGCCTTCCCTCGTCCTCCAGCGGCTTGGGCTAGTGCCCCGTCGCAGAGAAAAATGACGCGGAGCGAGAATTTTCGCCGCGCGAATCGGGCACTGGGACAAAGGCCACTGAGACAAAGACCTCTGAGCCGGCTTTCCATGAAAGCTGGCACGAGGCCATGGCCGGCAAGGGAGGAAGAGGATGCCGATCTATGTTGCCGGTACTTGCGACACCAAAGGCCGCGAGCTCGCATACATCACCCGACTGATCCGGGCGGACGGCGTCGCGGCCGAGCTCGTCGATCTCTCGACCGGGGGACCTGCCAAGACCAGCCACTCTGAAGAAACGCGTTTTCCCCCCGAAGCCGTCGCAGCCTGTCATCCTGGCGGCGTCGATGCCGTCTTCACCGGGGACCGCGGTCGTTCAATCACCGCTATGTCGGAAGCCTTCGAGCGTTTCATCCTCAGCCGCGACGACGTGACCGGCCTCATCGGGCTCGGCGGATCCGGCGGCACGGCGCTGATCACGCCCGCCATGCGCGCGCTGCCGATCGGCGTGCCCAAGCTCATGGTCTCGACCGTCGCCTCCGCCAATGTGGCCCCCTATGTCGGCCCGAGTGACATCGCGATGATGTACTCGGTGACAGACATCGCAGGCCTCAACCGGATCTCGCGCATCGTGCTCTCGAACGCAGCGCATGCCATTGCCGGAATGGCCGCTGCCGCACCGCTGCCTGCTCCGGAACAGTCCACAGACAAGCCCTCCCTCGGCATCACCATGTTCGGCGTGACAACGCCCTGCGTCACTCGCCTCACGGAAATCCTCTCAGGCACCTGGGACTGCCTCGTCTTCCACGCGACCGGCACCGGAGGCCAGTCGATGGAAAAGCTCGTCGATTCCGGCCTGATGGGGGGCATGATCGATGTCACCACGACCGAAGTGGCGGATTTGCTCATGGGCGGCGTATTCCCCTGCAGCGAAGACCGCTTCGGCGCCCTCAGGCGCACGGGCACGCCCTGCGTCATCTCCTGCGGCGCGCTGGACATGGTGAATTTCGGGGCCATGGAGACGGTTCCGGAGCGCTACCGCCACCGTCTCCTCTATCGCCACAATCCTCAGGTCACATTGATGCGCACCACGGCCGAGGAGAATGTCCGCATGGGCCGCTGGATTGCCGAGCATCTTGATCGTTGCGAAGGGCCGTTTCACGTACTGATCCCCGAGCACGGTGTTTCCGCGCTCGACTCGCCCGGAATGCCGTTCCACGATCCGGATGCCGACGCCGCGCTCTTCTCGGCCCTGGAGGGCGGGCTCCGGCCCACCGCCAACCGCAAGCTCATCCGCCTGCCGCTTCACATCAACGATGAAGCCTTTGCCGACGCGCTCGCCCGGAATTTCACCGAACTCGCCGGAGCCGCGTGAGATGAACGGCATGGATCGCACATCTCTCGTCGCGCATTTCCAGGACATGGTCCGAAGCAGGATTCCGATCATCGGCGGCGGAGCAGGCACCGGGCTCTCCGCCAAATGCGAGGAACAAGGCGGTATCGATCTCATCGTCATCTACAACTCGGGCCGCTATCGCATGGCCGGCCGAGGCTCGCTCGCCGGCATGCTGGCCTACGGCAACGCAAACGAAATCGTGCGGGAAATGGCGCAGGAAGTTCTTCCCGTGGTCCGGCACACACCGGTGCTTGCCGGGGTCAATGGCACGGACCCGTTCTGCCTGTTCGATCGATTTCTCGACGAACTGAAAGCTCTCGGGTTCGCCGGCATCCAGAATTTCCCCACCGTCGGGCTGATCGACGGTACCTTCCGTGCCAATCTCGAGGAGACGGGGATGGGGTACGCGCAGGAGGTGGAGCTCATCCGCCTCGCCCGGCAAAAGGACCTCCTCACAACCCCCTATGTGTTCACCCCCGACGAAGCGCGCGCAATGACCATGGCGGGGGCTGACATCCTCGTCGCCCATATGGGCCTGACCACCGGCGGATCGATCGGCGCAGCGACAGCCCTCTCGCTCGATGCGTGCGTCGCGCGCATCGATGCGATCGCCGAGGCCGCTCGTGCGCTCCGCGAGGACGTAATCCTGCTCTGCCACGGAGGCCCCATCGCTTCCCCGGACGATGCCCGCTTCATCCTCTCCCATTCGCCGCACTGCCACGGATTCTACGGCGCCAGCTCCATGGAGCGCCTGCCTACCGAACATGCGATCGCGGCGCAGACCCGCCTCTTCAAAACCCTCTCACGATAGAAGGCCCACTGAGGAAACAATCATGACAAAAGCCTATGTGAGCAGGATCATCCCCGCGCCGGTCGAAGTGCCGTGGCCGATCGTGCGGGATTTCAGATGAGACTGTCTTGTTGCCCTGCGTTTATAAGGGGTCGTCCGCCAAATGGCCCCGTCTATCGCATCCGGATCGAGGGGATCGGTTAGAGCAGACTGCGATGAGCTGGAATCGGCTGATCGCGTGAAGATGCTCGTAAAACAAATCCCTGGTAAAACAAATCCGTCGAGCGATGCGCGCCGGTCCATGCAAGCGCACAAAGCTCTGGAAGATCCCGTTGGCGATGAGCGTCAACCCGCAATACGGCGTATGGTTTCGATCATCTGACTATGAGCC
Source organism: Acetobacteraceae bacterium (assembly GCA_030044345.1). Taxonomy (GTDB): domain Bacteria; phylum Pseudomonadota; class Alphaproteobacteria; order Acetobacterales; family Acetobacteraceae; genus JAKAWQ01. The sequence goes on from JASHVY010000446.1 coordinate 3,085, forward strand.
TCACTGGTTGGATCACGCAATTCATCGAGAGTGTACACATCGGCAAGTCTGCTCAGACGGACAAGCTCGCGGATCCGCTGGCGCCGGTTCTGTTGCAGCTCGGTCGGCCGGTAAGCAAACAGGATGCGTGCGAGCTCGCCGTCCCCGAACAGATGATTGAACTCGGATGCCGTAACATAGATAAGGAATAGAACTAGGATCCAGATCTGGATCGCGGCGAAGCGGCTCCAGGAGAAATTCGCAGCCAAAGATGGGAAAAAGCTGCTGATTGAATGACCTTCGATGGCTGTGAACCGGACGAAATGCTCAAGCAGGCGGGCAACGAACACCACCGCCCAATAAATGGCCGTCTTGAACAGAATTGGCTGGATCAGTGGAGCGCGATCGTACTGGCGCAGCACCGGCATGGCGTTGGCAACCAGCACAGATTTTCCGACGATGAGTGCCGCCGCCGTCGCGAGCGCAAAGCTGCCGAAGGCGGCAAAGTATTGAGCGAGGATGAGGTTCGTCGTCAGCACGATCAGATTGAAACCGATGAAAAAGAAGATGGTGGGTGGCAAGATTTCGCGGAGTTCTTGCATTGCCCCGTGCATCGCCCAGGTACCGATCCGGGGAGCAGGCCCGGCCGATGAGCGAGAGGGCTCCGCAGAGACCTCGAACTTCCGGGCCTCATGCTGTTCCAGAACCGGCGCACGTGTCATTCGCTCCCTCCTGGTTTACGCGAAGCGGCTGCGGCCGTTCGGCGCGAACCACGTCCGCGCCACGCTCGAGCTCGAGGTCTCTGTCACCTTTGTGATCCGTTTCTTCGCCACCGCTTTCCGGTCTTGTAGCAGCATGGCCAGAAAGTCGGCGCCGTCGAGACGCGCGTACCATGCGTCGCGCACGTTCATCGCGGCAAAGCCATGCATTTTTTGCCGATAACCGCGCACGCAGGCGATCGCCGCACCGCGGCCATCGGCCTCGGAAAGCCCGTTGGAGCGGGCGGCAAGCACGAAAGAGGTGACAAGGCGCTTGACATCCCACTCCCGGGGAGCAAGCAGCGTCTCGTCAAGATCGTTGATATCGAAGATGAGCTGGCGCTCCGGTGTCGCAAAACCGTCGAAATTCACCAGATGGCAGTCACCACAGACCCGGACATGAATTCCACTCACTGGCGTTCGGGTGAGATCGGCCGCCATGACGCCCGCGGATCCGCGGTAAAACGCAAAGGGCGATTGCAGCATCCGGCCGTAGCGAAGCGGCACAAGGTTGGGCTGTCGATCCGCATCAGCGGCGTCCAGGATGTCGATCGGGTCAGCCCGTCCCGTCGGCACCCGCCAGGCAGCGTGCACATTCCGCGGTACTGCATCATGCAGCTTCTTCCCCCTGGCCCGCCGCTCCGCGGGACCCGTGGCAGATATTTGCGGGGTTCGCCGCATCACGGCGATGGTTGATATTTCTGTCAAATCGAGCCTCCCGGGACAAAGAAGCCTGAATTTTCCCGCGAGAAGGCCGCTGGGCCTTCCCGGCGAGAGGTTAGGCCGCAATCCATGCGAGCTTCAATTGTTCTGTTTCCGCAATTCCTCCGGTCCCCTCCTTTTGCGGCTCGATGCTCATCCTCATGGCGCGGATCCTCATCGCGCCGGCTTTCTTTGCCTTCCTGCCGATATTGCATAGCGGACCGCGAGCCCTTGCCCGCAAGTTTGTTCCGGTATCCGCCATGCCGCCGCGTCCGGGCGCGGTCGGGTACGACCCGGCCGCGCGCTTCGAGGAGTTGCTCCGGTCGGACCCCGGACGTCGATCCTTCGGTTCGCGAGAACTGGACCACACTCAAGGTCTCGAAATCGGCGCCGCGTTAGGGTCGCCGTCCAGCTTTGCCGTGCCGCCCGCCATGAGCAATGCCAGCGATGCTCAGCCCTCCAACCAGGCCGCTGGCTGTCCAACCGCCGGAACCAGGGCCGATATCACTGCCGACTTCGCACGAAGCGGTGCTCTGTTCGGAATAACCCGCGCCGCCCATGGTCGCCAAAAGACCCGGCCCGGTCATTCTGTTGCAGATTTGCAATGTAATCGCGTCTGCCAAGGTTGCCTGAAGATCCTTCGTCATCCGTCCTGTCCCAGCCGGGCATCACACCTTCAAACGAGTGTTTTCAGGGTCCCAGGCAGCGTGCGGCAGGACAATGGCAAGGCGGCGTCTGTCCATCATCATAATCTCGAGTTGCGTACCTGGGCAGCACAATGAGGGCTCGACATAGGCAAAAGCAAGCGACTGGTTGACGGCATTGCCGTAGGCGCCGCCAGTGGTCACGCCGACGATCCGGTTTTCATGATAGACTGGTTCATTTCCGTAGCAATCACTGTCAGTGGCTGTGACAGACAGATAGGCCAGCCTGCTCGATTGTCCGTCCCGCTTGGCGCGAAGCGTTGCAGCTTTACCAATGAAGCTCTTGCTGAAATCGACAAAGCGCTCCATGTCCGCGGCAATCAGCGTGACCTCATTGGTCAGTTCCTTGCCCCAGGTGCGATAGGCCTTCTCCATACGCAGGCTATTCATAGCATAGGTGCCGAACAGCATGATGCCCAGCGGTCCGCCAGCGCGCAGCAACGCTTCGAATACCACCGGCATTTCCGCCAACGGCGTGTGCAGCTCCCATCCCAGTTCACCAACGCAATCAACACGTAGTGCACGCAGCGCCACCCCCGCGATCGTTATCTGTTTGGTGGTCAACCAGCGGAACGCCGAGTTGGAAACATCGGTATCGGTGCAGCGGGTAAGCACATCTCGCGCGCGTGGCCCAGCAAGGACCAGCATACCATAGTCATCTGTGACATCGGTCACCGTCACCTGCTCGTCAGGTGTGATACGACTGCGCAGCTGGTCGAAGTCGTGCAGCTGCGCCGCGGCAGATGAAACGACATAGAAACGGTCTGGAGCCAGTCGCGTGATGGTGAGCTCGCTGTCGATGAAGCCATTGGTGTTGAGCAGGTGGCCAAGCGCGATCCGGCCATCAACACGCGTCACCGTGTTGGAACAGATGCGTTCAAGGAACGCGAAGGCGTCGGCTCCAATAACTTCGAACTTCGCAAGGGCCGAGAAATCCATGAGCCCAACGCGCTCGCGCACCGCCAGGCACTCACTGCGTACATGCTCCCACCAGTTGGAGCGCTTGAAGGAAAACTGTTCGCCTTTGCCGGTAGGATCGTACCAACGGGCGCATTCCCAACCGAATATCTGGCTGAATTGCGCGCCGCGAGCTTTCAGCGTGTCATGCAACGAGGAGCGGCGCAGATCTCGGCCCACCACGTGCTGCTCAGCCGGCTTGAAGCAGTAATACATGTGCTGATAGTCATCGATTCCGGCTGCACGAGCGAACTTCGGCGTTGCCCAGTCACCGAATCGGCGTGGATCGAACTCACGCGCGTTGATCTCCGGCTGACCATGCACCATCCATTGCGCCAGGAACCGGCTGATACCGGCGCCCTGGCAGATGCCCAGCGACGCTCCGCAATGCATCCAATAGTTACGGGCGTCAGGCGCCGGGCCGGACAGGGGTGTGCCAT
>JASHVY010000447.1 GCA_030044345.1 Acetobacteraceae bacterium
GATTGACCACGCTCGCTTTAAGCGGAACGTTGCAGCGTGTGCAGACGAGCGGGTGCTCGGACTCGGACATAGCTAACCTCCCTTCGGGGAGCGGTTTGCGATCGCTGCTAGATGGGCCTCGATCCGATCGAGGCAGATGGCAATGTGCTCCAGGGCATGTGCCGCCCTAGAGTCCGTCGTGCTTGTGGTGCCTCCGGGCATAGGTTTCCACGCAGGTTTGTCGGGCACGCGGCCTAAGTCAGTCTCTGCCATTGGTTCCTCCCCTGTAGCCCCACCTGGGACGGGCGGAGCCTAGCACGGGTGCGCGGGGGTCGGGCGGGGTATGCGCGCCGGTGGGGGCAGAAGTGGGGACAAATCGGCGGCAATGTGGCGTAACCTATTGAAAGAATTGGTCTCGTGGCGGAGGGAGTGGGATTCGAACCCACGGTACGCTGTTCACGCACACACGCTTTCCAAGCGTGCGCCTTAAGCCGCTCGGCCATCCCTCCGGCTCTGCCGCGTAAAATCAGGCGGTCGTGTCGATCTCCGCAAAATTGAAAGCGCCCGGTGTCCGGGCCTGAAGTCCGGCCGACCGTCATGCCATGTTAGAGGCTCTCCGGAGTTGCGCAAATATATATTAATCTATTGATATTATTATAATTAATTCTCCGCGCTATGATGTGAAGGCGTATTCTTCCCTTTCCCCCTCGACCGGGCAAGCCGGATCGAGCGCCAAGTCCCGGGTCTGCCGCGCCGGCCCACGGGCAGCGGGCACTCGTATGGCGCAACCGGAAGCAATCACCGCGTTTGTGGCTGGGTCGAAAGCCATGAATGCATAGCAGCAACGGAAGGGAACGAAACCACCCCCGCTGCAATCCGCGCGGAACCCTCCCCGCCGGCTTGCCCCCGCCGGGTTGCCGTCTGGCCGCGCCTGACGTCAGATGTGCAGCCCACGCCGCGATCTGCAATGGAACGAGCGCATGGACGATCAGCCCAACCGGTCCGAGAACGTCTCGGGCCCTTATTTCATCTCCGCCACCGCCTCCTTCGCCGAGGCACGGCCGCGCGCCCTCAAGGCCGGCGATACCTTCGCCGTCTTCGGCCATGACGGCGATGCGACGCCCGGCGAGGGCAGCGCCGAGGGCATCTACCATCGCGACACGCGCTATCTCTCACGCCTTGCGCTCACCGTCGCCGGCATGGCGCCGATGCTGCTCAGCTCGGCGATCTCGAGCGACAACGCGATGTTGACCTGCGACCTCGCCAACCCCGCTCTCAAGCTGCCCTCCGCCGCCATCGAGCATGGCCAGGTCCATATCCGCCGCTCCAAGTTCCTCTGGAATGGCACGTGCTACGAGCGGCTCACGGTGCGGAACTTCTCGCTCGTTCCACTCCGCATCACGCTCGAGATCGCCTTCGCCGCCGATTTCGTCGATCTCTTCGAGGTGCGCGGCAGCAAGCGGACGCGGCACGGTTCCCTGCACGCGCCCGAACTCGCCGCCGGGCGCGCGTTTATCGCCTATGACGGGCTGGATGAGCGGCGGCGCGCGACGGAAATCCGTTTCGATCCGCCGCCCGCATATCTCCACCCGGATCGCGCGGTTTACGAGCTGACCCTGGATGCCGGCGCGGTCACTGTCCTCGGGCTCCAAATCCACTGCATTGGCGGGGAGGGGGACGAGGCCTCGGAACCGGGCCAGATCGAAGCACCCGGTTTCCTCGATGCCATGTGTGCGGCCCGCCGCAAGCTGCGCACGCTCCAGGGGCGGGCGGCGAGCGTCGAGAGCGACAACGAGGTCTTCAACGAGGCCATGCGCCGCGCCGTCGCCGATCTCGCCATGCTGGTCACCGATACCGAGGAAGGTCCCTACCCCTATGCCGGGATTCCCTGGTTCAGCACCGCCTTCGGCCGGGACGGCATCGTCACCGGCCTGCAGACGCTTTGGCTCGCGCCGGGGCTCGCCCGCGGGGTGCTGCTCTATCTCGCGGCCAATCAGGCAACGACGGAGGATCCGGCCGCCGATGCCGAGCCCGGCAAGATCCTCCATGAGGTCCGCCATGGCGAGATGGCCCTCCTCGGCGAGGTGCCGTTCCGCCGCTATTACGGTTCCGTCGATTCCACGCCGCTCTTCGTCATGCTCGCGGGCGCCTATCTCGACCGCACCGGCGATCTCGAGACACTCCGCCAGATCTGGCCGAATCTCGAAGCGGCCTTGCTCTGGATCGACCGCTACGGCGATGCGGACGGCGATGGTTTCGTGGAATATGGCCGCAAGAATCCGAGCGGGCTCATCAATCAGGGCTGGAAAGACAGCTACGATTCGATCTTCCACGCCGATGGAAGGCTGGCCACCGGCCCGATCGCGCTCTGCGAGGTGCAGGCCTATGTCTTCGCCGCGCGCCAGGCTGCGGCACGGATCGCGGCCGCTCTCGGGAAGGGCCCGCAGGCTGCTTCTCTCACCGCGCAGGCTTCAGCGCTGAAGGATGCATTCGAGCGCAGCTTCTGGGACGAAGCGCTCGGCCTCTATGTGCTGGCGCTGGATGGCGAGAAGAAGCCTTGCCGGGTCAGCGCCTCCAACACCGGGCACGCGCTGCTTGCGGGGCTGGCGAGCCCGGAGCGCGCCGCCTCCGTCGCCACCCGCCTGCTCGAGCGGCGGTTCTTCTCCGGCTGGGGGGTCCGCACCGTGGCTTCAGGCGAGGCGCGTTATAATCCCATGTCGTATCATAATGGCTCGGTCTGGCCGCACGACAATGCGCTGATTGCCGCCGGGTTCGCCCGCTACGGCCTGACCGACGCCGCCGCGCGTGTCTTCGCCGGGCTCTTCGGAGCCGCAAGCCATGCCGATCTCCGTCGCCTTCCAGAGCTGTTCTGCGGGTTCGCGCGCATGCGCAACCAGGGCCCGACGGCCTATCCCGTCGCCTGCATACCGCAGGCCTGGGCCGCGGGGGCGCTGCCCGCTTCGCTCGCCGCCTGCCTCGGCCTCGGCTTCGACCATGTCGCTCGCGCGGTCACCTTCAACCATCCGGTGCTGCCCGCCTTCCTCCAGCGGCTGCACCTCAAGAATCTCGCCATCGGCGACGCCACCATCGACATCGTGCTGCATCGCGCCGAGGCGGGCGCGGTGGGCATGGCCGTCACCGCGCGGCGCGGCGATATCCACGCGGTGATGACGAGCTGAGCGAAGTGGGGTGTTCTATCCTTCGTATTTCTCGACAATGCTCGCCGGGCGCGTCTTCGCCTCATCCGGATTGTCGCCGAATTCGCGGAGCGCCCGGCGCTGGCGCAGAAGATCCCAGCATTGGTCGAGCTCGACATTGATCTTGCCGAGCCGTGCCCGGTCCTCCTCGGTCATGCCGGACTTCGCATAGAGACGTTCCTCTTCGCTAACGAGATCCCGGATATGATCCAGGATTCCGCGATCTCCGGCCGGTTCGCTCATGCCCGCCTCCTTCCTTCCATCTCTCGATGCCGGCTCAGCCGGTCGCGGCCAGCGCCTGGTCGAGATCGGCGATCAGATCCTCCGCGCTTTCGAGCCCCACCGAAAGCCGCACCACGTCCGCGCCCGCGCCGGCGGCCTCGCGCTGCTCATCGGTCAGTTGCCGATGCGTCGTCGAGGCCGGATGGAGAATGAGGCTCCGCGTATCGCCGATATTCGCGAGATGCGAAAAGATGTGCACGCTCTCGACGAGCTTGATCCCCGCCGCATAGCCGCCTTTGACACCGAACGTCATCACCCCGCCCGCGCCGCGCGGGAGATATTTCCTGGCCAGCGCGCGGTACGGTGAAGATTCGAGCCCGGCATAGGAAACCCACGCGACGCGCGGATGCGCCTCCAGGAATCGCGCGATCTTTTCCGCGTTCTGCACATGGCGCTCCATCCTGAGCGGCAGGGTCTCGATCCCGGTGATGGTGAGGAAGGCGTTCATCGGTGAGAGCGTCGGCCCGAAATCCCGAAGCGCCACGGCGCGAGCCTTGGTGGTGAAGGCGAAGTCACCGAAATTCTCGTAGAAGCGAAGCCCGTGATAGGCGGGTTCGGGTTCCGTCAGAGACGGAAACCGCCCGCCCGCGCTCCAGTCGAACCTGCCCGATTCGACGATCATGCCGCCGAGCGCATTGCCATGGCCTGAGAGGAATTTCGTGGTCGAGTGGCAGACGAGATCGGCCCCCCATTCGATCGGCCGGCAGAGGAAAGGGCTCGCCAGCGTATTGTCCACGATCAGCGGAATCCCGGCTCCATGCGCGATCTCGGCGATCGCCGCGAGATCGACGACGATGCCGCCCGGATTGGCCAGGCTCTCGACGAAGATCGCCTTGCAGCGCGGCGTCAGCGCACGGGCGAAATTCTCCGGCTCGCGCGGATCGACGAAATGGCAGGTCCAGCCGAGCTTGGGAAAGGAGAGCCCGAACTGGGTCAGCGATCCGCCATAGAGGTTGCGCGAGGCAACGAACTCGTCCCCCGGCTCGAGCAGGGTGAAGAAGATCAGGAATTGTGCCGCATGGCCCGACGCGGCGGCCAGGCCCGCGCGCGCGCCCTCCAGGCTCGCCACCCGTTCCTCGAGCACCGAGACGGTGGGGTTGGTGAGGCGGGAATAGATATAGCCGAAATTGTGCAGGTTGAAGAGCGAGGCGGCGTGATCGACATCCTCGAACACATAGGAGGTGGTCTGGTAGATCGGCGTCGTGCGCGCGCCCGTCGTCGGGTCGGGGGCGGCCCCGGCATGGATGGCACGGGTCTCGAAGCCGAGCGCCGTCGCAGGCGCGGCGCCCACGGAACCGCCTTCGCTCTCTCCGCTCTGGGGCTTTGCCGGATGGTCCGGCTTGGCGCGCGGCGGTTCGGGCGGGCGGTTGCGCATGATCCCCGAGTTCACCCCGCTCCAGGAGAGCTCGCCCGCAAGCCGCCCATACTCGATCTTCGGGCAGCGATTCATCACCACCTCGATCCCGGCCGCCTCCGCCTTCGCCGCGGCCTCGTCATTGCGGACACCGAGCTGCATCCACACCACCCGGGCGCCGATCGCGATCGCGTCCTCCACGATCGGCATGGCGTGGCGGGAGGCACGGAACACCTCCACCATATCCACGGGCTCCGGGATCTCTCTCAACCCTGCATAGACGCGCTCCCCCAGCAAGGTGGTGCCGGCGATCGCCGGATTGACCGGGATGACGCGAAATCCCTTTCCCTGCAGATATTTCATCACGAAGTAGCTCGGCCGGTTCCAGTCCGGCGAGGCGCCGACCAACGCGATCGTGCGCACGCTGGCGAGGATCCGCGCGAGCTTTCCGTCCGAATAGGGAATGGGTTCGAGCACGCCCATCATATGGCTCCCCTCTGTCGGCCCGATCATCCCCGGCCCGAAGCGGAATGGCAAACGGCGGGCACCCGCGCCTTCAATGCCCATCTGGCTTCAGTGTCCGTCGATTCCCGGCTGTGGCCTGAAATCCACCCCTCTCCGGGATGGCGATTTTCCGGATTTGACGTGCTGAATTCGCGGATTAATCTTGCCGCCTGCCACCGGGACCGGGCCTGTCCTGTCTCATCGGTTGGCGGAAGGGGAGGAACGTCATGCAAGGAACCATCGGCCGGCGGAGCCTGATTGCAGGCACCGGTGCCGGCATTCTGGGCGCAAGCCTGCCGCTTCGTGCCCGCGCCGCCGGCAGCAAGCTCAAGATCGCGCTCTCTAACTCCTATATCGGCAATAAGTGGCGCATCGAGATGGAGAATCTCTTCAAGGCCGCGCTGCAGATGGAGCCGTACAAGAGCCAGGTGGAAGGAAGCTGGTTCAACTCGGGCAATGATGTCAGCCAGGAAAGCCAGCAGATCA
>JASHVY010000448.1 GCA_030044345.1 Acetobacteraceae bacterium
ACCGGCGAGTTCAAGGATCTCGTCAAGGCCGGCATCATCGATCCGACCAAGGTTGTGCGCACGGCGCTGCAGGATGCGGCTTCTGTCGCCGGGCTCCTGATCACCACCGAGGCGATGGTGGCGGAGCGGCCGGAGAAGAAGGCGCCTCCGATGCCGCCGGGCGGTGGTGGCATGGGCGATATGGACTTCTGATCGTCTGGGAGAGCGTGGTCCTGCCTGCGGGTGAATCGCGCTCTCCGTCACGAGATTTCCGAATGATCGATCGGGGGGCGGATCCGCGAGGGCCCGCCCCCCATCCTTCCGTGGGCAGCCCGGTCACGATACTGCGATTGACAGGAAAGCCGGTTTCTGCGCCACATATCCCTTGCAATCGACTTTCTGGCCTCGCTTGCGGTGTCTCCGTCGTGCGGACGGGCCTTCAAGGCGTCGAGAATGCCCGATTGTTTTCCAGGCAGCGCATCGTCGCGCTGTTGCAATGACGGAGATGAGTGTTTCATGGCTGTGGGCACCGTGAAGTGGTTCAACCAGACCAAGGGCTATGGGTTTATCGTGCCGCAGGACGGCGGAAAGGACGTGTTCGTCCATATCACCGCAGTCCAGTCGGCGGGCCTCAAGGGGCTGAACGAAGGCCAGCGCATCAGCTACGAGATCAGCATGGAGCGCGGCAAGGCATCGGCCACCAACCTGCGCGCGCTCTGACCGCACGCGGCTCGCTTTCCGCGGCTCTTTCGGGCGGCGCCATTCGCCTCGCCCGGAAGGCCGCGATTATTTTTCCCTCCGCTATTTTCCCTCGTCGTATTTTTTCCCCTCGTATTTTTCCCCTTGGCGGTTGATGCCGCATCTCTCCAATAACGATCGCGCCGATATTCGCCACGCACCTGCGGTCATGCCGGCAAAGACATTCTCCGCAGCGGAGCTCGAATCGGCTTCGGCGCTTATCCGTGCCCATTTCCCGCCCACCCGACAGCAGCCCTGGCCGCTCCTCTCCGCGCTTGCCGGGGCGGAGGTTTGGGTCAAGCACGAGAACCACACACCTGTCGGCGCATTCAAGGTGCGCGGCGGCCTCGTCCATCTCGACCGGCTTCGCCGCGCGCATCCCGGCCTCAAGGGCGTGATCTCGGCCACGCGCGGCAATCATGGCCAGTCTCTCGCCTATGCCGGCCAGGCCATGGGCGTGGACGTGACCGTCGTGGTTCCGGAAGGAAACAGCGCCGAAAAGAATAGCCTGATGCAAGGCTTCGGCGCCCGCCTCGTCGTGCATGGCCCGGATTTCGAGGCCGCGCGCGAAGAGGCATTCCGTCTTGCCGCCGCCGAAAATCTCGTCTTCGTCCCGTCCTTTCATCCCGATCTCGTGCTTGGCGTCGCGACCTGGGCGGACGAATTCTTCCGCGCTGCACCGAAGCTCGATGCGCTCTATGTCCCCATCGGTCTTGGCTCGGGAATCTGCGGCGCGATCGGCGTGCGTGATCTCCTCGGCCTTGCGACCGAAATCATCGGGGTGCAGAGCAGCGGCGCCGATCCTTATGCCCGCTCGCTCGCTGCCGGACAGAGCGTGGTCCTGAACCGTGCCGATACCCTGGCGGACGGCATCGCCGTCCGGGTGCCGGACGAGACGGCGCTTGCCATCATCCGCGACGGTGCCGCGCGCATCGTTACGGTCACGGACGAAGAAATCGCGGATGCGATCCGCGCCTACTGGAGGGCAACGCACAATCTCGCCGAAGGCGCCGGCGCGGCGCCGCTCGCGGCCCTGCTCAAGGAGCGCGCGCGGCAGGCCGGCAAGCGCATCGGCCTCGTGCTCACCGGAGGCAATATCGATCTATCGCTTTTTCGAAGCTGGATATTGGGAAAAGATTGATCGCCTGAATTCCGGGCCACTGGTGTGATGAATGGATTTGCGGCCCCCATGGCCATGGTAAGCATCTTGTCTGCAATGACAGATGATCGGGATCCTGCCTCGATCCGATCGGCTCTCGTGCCCGATTGCAGAGAAAAGTAGTTCGCAGGGACCCCGTGGCGGGGAAACCCCTTCGCGGGGTGCCCCGTTTTCAGTCAGGCGCGATTCGCTCTAGATCAATATGGCTTCTGGTGGATCGCAGAGCGATCCGCCAAAGCCATGAAATTGATCGAGCAAACAAAGCGAGAGCGTGATGACCTAAAATCATCACGCTCTCGAACCTTCTACCAAGCCCCATGAGGTAAACAAAATGCGGTAAAAAATGCGATAAGCGAAGAAGAAAGGGTGTTCTTTCTTGAAAGAAAGAACCAAAGAACTTTTATCCTTTCATTCATAGTCCACAGTCAGTGCCTGGTCCGAAAAACGGAGAAAAGTCTTTTTGCTTCTTTTTCTTCAGAAAAAGAAGGCTCCTGCTTTCTGAGACTTCATCGAAGTGCATAACACTTTCTGGGTCGGCGCAAGTTTACGGCCGGCGCAATTGCGATGCCTTATGCCGTGCGATGGCGATCAGCCAATCCCGAAAGGAGCGGGAGGGTTGATAGGTATGGCGCTTCTCATGCAGCGCAGCGAGAATATCCTCAATCAGCCCATCCATCAGCGATGGCGGCATCCGGCACCTGTAATACTGCCGAAGCCAGGAAGACACTTCCAGAAGAAGGCGGCGATAGGCAGCCGTGTCGCCCTTTTGCGCAGCGATCATCATGGCGTCCCAGGCATCATCCGCCGTTCCGGCGATCGCGGCTTCGACGGCGCCCTGTGAAAAGCGCCCGGCGGTCCGGTCAGCGATTCGTGGCAACGGCTGACTTATAAAAACGCTTTATGTTGTCGGCAATATATTCAAGATTGTCTTCGATCGCGAAATGTCCCCCGGCCAGGCGGTGCAGCTCCGCCTCGGGTACGTCGCGCAGAAAGGCCTCTCCTCCTCGGGAGTAAAGAATATATCATCCTGGCCCCAGAATATTTGTGTCTTCGGCCGCGCGTCACGGAGGAATTTCTGCCATCGCGGGTAGAGAGCGACATTCGTTCGATAATCGTAGAAGAGATCGAGATTCATGCGGACCGCATGGGGCCGCTGCATGAAGGCATGATCCGATTCCCATGTGTCGGGACTGATCAGCTCGGGATGAGCTGCCCCGTGCAGATAGAAAGTTTTGATGGCATCATGGGTCAG